>DATIZW010000072.1:0-4259 GCA_035516875.1 Steroidobacteraceae bacterium | reverse complement strand
TTCCTGGTTGGCACCGGCATGGCGATCACGGCGGGCTATCACCGCCTGTGGGCGCATCGCACCTACGAGGCGCACTGGCTGCTGCGGCTCGTATATCTGATCTTCGGCACCATGGCGCTGCAGAACAGCGTCTTCGTCTGGTGCAGCGGGCATCGCAACCATCACCTGCATGTCGACGACGAGGAGCGCGATCCGTACTCGGCGCGTCGCGGCTTCTGGTTCTCGCACATCGGCTGGATGCTGCGCGATCATCCGAGCGGCCGTCCGGAGCTGAGCAACATCCCGGACCTGAAGAAGGATCCGCTGCTGGCATTCCAGCACCGCCACTACGTGCCGCTCGCGCTCACCGCCAACTTCGGCCTCACGCTCGCCGCCGGTTTCCTGATCCACGACCCGTGGGGTACGCTGTTTCTTGGCGTATTGCGCCTGGTGTGGAGCCATCACGTCACCTTCTTCATCAACTCGCTGGCGCACATGTGGGGCAGCCGCCCTTACACCGAGGACAATTCGGCGCGCGACAATGGGGTGATCGCGGTCATCACCTACGGCGAGGGCTACCACAACTTCCATCACAGCTTCGCGCACGACTATCGCAATGGCGTGCGCTGGTGGCAGTGGGACCCGACCAAGTGGCTGATCGCCGCACTGCAGCTGCCGGGGCTCACGCGGCGGCTGAAACGCACACCGGTGTTCCAGATCCAGCGCGCGCTGCTCGCCATGCAGTTCCACCGCGTGCAGGCGCGGCTCGAGCGACTGTCCCCCGGGGGCGGCTCGCAACTCGAGGTACTGCGTGCGCGCCTCGCGCACGAATACGACAGCTTCCTCGCGGCGCTCGCCGAGTGGGCGCGGGTCAAGGAGCAGTGGCTCGGCGACAAGAAGCGGGCGATGCGCGAGCAGTGGGAGCAGGTGGACCTGCAGAAGAGCCTGCGCGACATCGAGCGCCGCCTCGGTCGCCAACTGCGCCGCATGCGTCTGCTGCAGGCACAGCTCGCGTAGTTCCTTGGCCGCAAGCGCCAGCGATGCTTGCGGCAGCCCGCCCTCTCATCTGACCCGCGGCTCTGACCCGCAGACGCCGGCAAAGCGCGTGACTTTTGCCGGCAAAGAAGCGCTTTCCCCCGACGACGGCGCTGCCTCCCGCGGCTGGCAGCCGCTATGCCGTTCGTGCACCATGCGCTCGTGGGACGCATCTTCGAAGTCAGAAAACACACGATGTTCGCGCGGTGGAACCGCATGGCGAAGCAATTCGCCCGCATCGCCAAGGACATCACCATGGCGGTGAAGTCCGCAGGCCCGGACCCCGCCGCGAATCCCATGTTGCGGCGGACCATCCAGAACGCGCGCGCGGTCAACATGCCGAAGGACAAGATCGAGGCGGCGATCAAGCGCGCCTCCGGACGCGACGCCGCCAACTACCAGGAAGTGCTCTACGAGGGCTACGCACCCCATGGCGTCGCGCTGCTGGTGGAGACCGCCACCGACAATCCGACGCGCACCGTGGCGGCGGTACGCAACATCATCAGCAAGGGCGGTGGCAACCTCGCCACCAGCGGCAGCGTGAGCTTTCTCTTCCGCAAGATGGGCGTGTTCCGCCTCGACCCACAGGGGCTCGACCAGGACGACCTCGAGCTCTACTTGATCGATCACGGCCTCGACGAGATGGGCGAGAGCAGTGGTGAGAAGGGCGAGCCGCAGCTGGTGATTCGCGGCGCGTTCGCCGACTTCGGCCGCCTGCAGGAAGCGCTCGAGGCGCGTGGCATTACGCCGCTGTCAGCCGAGCACGAGTACATCTGCACGGTGCCGACGGAGCTGCCCGAGAGCGAGGCCACCGAGGTGCTGACGCTGATCGACCGGCTCGAGCAGGATGAGGACGTGCAGAAGGTGTTCCACACGCTCGCCTGACGATGCGGCGGTCGGCGCTGCCGCCGCGCGCGCAGCGCCCAGGTCCAGCGGCGGCGACCGGCGTCAAGCTGGGGCGTGCTGTGGCACGATGGGCCGTGAGCGCCGGTAGCGGTATCCTTGCCCGGGCGTGTATTGCTACCGTCTCGAACTGGCCCGCGTCACGGATGCCGCACAGCTTGCGGCGATGTCGCACGAGTTCATCGAGGCAGGGCTCAAGCCGGCCTGGGGCGCGGCGCGCATCGGCTGGCACGTGCGTCATCCGGAGAGCGTCGTGCTCACGGCGCGCAGCGGCATTGCGCTCGCTGGCTTTGCGATCATGCGTTACGCGGACGACACCGCCCACCTCGACCTGCTCGCGGTCGTCCCCGCTTATCGGCGTCGCGGCGTCGCGCGGCAGCTGCTCGGCTGGCTCGAAGAGAGCGCATTCACCGCCGGAACCTTCATCGTGGGGCTGGAGCTGCGCGCCGGGAACGATGCGGCACGGGCGTTCTATCGCGCGCTCGGCTACCGCGAGCTCGGGGAGATCCCGGGCTACTACCAGGGTGTGGAGGCGGCGATCCGCATGGTGCGCGACGTGCGGACCCGGCGCGAGCCGGCGCCCGGTACGCCGCAACAGACGCCCTGACGCTTTAGCGACGCTACGGTCCGATTTTGTAGTTGAACTCGTAGGTGTGGCCACCGTCGCTCGTGACGGCGATGGTCATCGTGCCGGTGATGCCCTTGAGCTCGCCGGTACCCGAGTCGGGGACCACTGTGATCGACGACGTCGGCGCGCCGCGGCTCATGGTGGCACTGTGCTGCAGGACGAAGCTGCCCTGGCGTCCCTTGAGCGAACCGGTGACCCGCTCCATTGCCACGTAACCGGCCGAACCGGGCACTTCGGTCTGGGTCGCGAGCATCTCACCCTTGCTGATGCCCTCGAGATCACCGTGGAAGCGCTTGTCGATGGTCAGGCGGCCGAGGTTGGCGGCACGAGCGATCTGGGTGTCGGGCTTCTGCGGCACGACCTTCACGTCGAAGGGTCCGGCGGCGCGCTGGCTCATGGTCTCAAGTCTCCTTCAGCCGTTGTCAGTCCGGCATCGGTCTCATCTGTCCGGCGAGCGCATCCTCGAAGCCGAAGTTGCGCAGGTCCCGCACCCGCTGCGGAAACAGGATGCCGTCCAGGTGATCGACTTCGTGCTGCACCACACGCGCGTGAAACCCCTCCACCACGCGGTCGATTGGTGTGCCCCGCCCATCGAATCCCTGATAGCGCACGCGGCGAAAACGCGGCACGAGGCCGCGCATCCCCGGTACCGAGAGGCACCCCTCCCAACCCTCATCCTGCTCGGTGGTGAGCGGCGTGACAAGCGGGTTCACGAGCACCGTATAGGGCACCGGCGTGAGGTGCGGGTAGCGCGGATTGTCCTTGAGCTCGAAGATCACCACGCGCGCGCTCGCGCCAATCTGCGGGGCGGCGATGCCGGCGCCGCTCAGGTGTCGCATGGTGTCGTCCATATCGGCGAGCAGCGCGGCGAGCGCCTCGTCGAAGCGCGTCACCGGCGTAGCCACCGCGGCGAGCAGCGGCTCGCCCATCTTCAATACGCGTCGGACCGCCATGTAGGGTAAGGATAGCCGTCGGCTAACGGCGCGCAGCGTTCTCGGTCGTCACCACCACGGGGATCGAGACGCGGTGATCGCGAAAGACCAGCGGCGCTGCGGGAATGCCCTCGCCCGCGGCGGCCTGCTCGGCGCGCACCACAGCCTCAGTGACCAGGTGGTGGTGCGGCGACAGCTCGCACACCGGATCGGCGTTGTCCGGGTCACCGGTGAGCAGGTACGCCTGGCAGCGGCAGCCGCCGAAGTCCTTGCCGCGCTCCGGGCAGCTGCGACACGGCTCCTTCATCCAGGCTTCGCCGCGAAAGCGGTTGAAGGCCGGCGAGTCGTACCAGATCTCGCGCACGCTCTGCTCGCGCACGTTGGGCAGCGTGAGTCCCGGTAGCATGCGCGCTGCGTGGCAGGGCATGGCGGTGCCGTCGGGGGCGAGCGCGAGGAACACGCTGCCGAGGCCGTTCATGCACGGCTTGGGGCGCGTCTCGAAGTAGTCCGGCACCACGAAGTAGATCTTCATGCGGTTGCCGAGGCGCTCGCGGAAGCGCCGGGTAACCTCCTCCGCCCGCTCGAGCTGCGCGCGGCTCGGCATGAGCTGCGCGCGGTTTAGCCACGCCCAGCCATAGTATTGGGTGTTGGCGAGCTCGACGTACTCGGCGCCCATGCGCTCGGCCATGTCGAGGATCTCGCCGACGTGGTCGATGTTCAGCCGGTGCAGCACCACATTGAGCACCATCGGATAGCCATGGCTCCTGATGAGCGCCGCCACC
>DATIZW010000071.1:0-4851 GCA_035516875.1 Steroidobacteraceae bacterium | reverse complement strand
GCGCTCGACAGGGGACTGGCGACGCTCAAGCAGGAGCTCGGCCCCGCCTGGAGCGATACGGCGGTGCTGCTCGTTACCGAGTTCGGGCGCACCGCCGCCATCAACGGCACGCGCGGCACGGATCACGGCACGGCGACGGTGGCCTTCCTCGCGGGCGGGGCGGTCGCCGGCGGGCGCGTGATCGCCGAATGGCCGGGATTGTCGGCGCGCGCGCTCTACCAGGGTCGCGACCTCGCACCGACGCTCGACCTGCGCTCGGTGCTCAAGGGGGTGCTGGCGGAGCACCTGGCTGTACCGGACCGCGCGCTCGAGCAGTCGGTGTTCCCGGACAGCGCGGCGGCCAGGCCCCTGCGCGGCCTCATGCGCGGCTGAGCGCCGCTACTGCGGCGGCTGCGAGTCGTCGCTCTTGTCGGAGTCGGATTTCTTCGGCGGCGCAGGCGCAGCCGCCGGCTGCGCTGCGGGCGGCGGTGCCGTTGCGGGCGCGGTGACCGGGGCCGGTTTCTTGTCCGGCAGGTACAGCGCCCCTTTCTGCCCGCAGCCGGCGAGCAGCGCGAGAAGTGCCGCGGACGCCAGCCATGCCGGGTGCCCGTGCTTCATACGTACATGGGGCGCCGATCGCGCAGTGCCAGCCAGCCGCGAATCACGCGGTACGCGATCCAGATGCCGAGCGCCCACAGTCCCACGATGGCGAAGACAAAGCCGATGAGGATCACCATGAACGGGGCTGAGGCCAGCACGATCAGGACCGCCCACAAGAGCGCATACCAGAACGTGCGGATCTGCCAGCGGAAGTGCGACTCGAGGAAGGTGCCGCGCGTCGCCGAGCGGCGCGCGTAGTTCATGATCACCGCGATGATCGAGGGCAGACCGCCGATGAAGCTGCCGACGATGGTGTGCGCGGCGCTGATGCCGATCAGCACGGCAAACGCGTGCAGCGCGTAGATGACGTGGGTGTAAGTGATCAGCGCCTCATCGACGTGCGGCGCCTCGGCAGCGATCGGCGGAGTGGGAGTTGACATGGCGGCCCTCCTCGGTGGTGATGCGGTGGCGATTACGTGCTCGGGCGGCGCTCGATGACGGCCATCGTCAGCCGCGACACACAGATCAGCCGCTCATCCTCGTCGCGGATCTCGATGTGCCACACATGGCTGCGGCCGCCGAGATGGAGCGGGCGCGCCGTGGCGGTAACGGTTCCGCTCGACTTTGCGCGCAAATGATTGGCATTGACTTCCTGGCCGACACACAGGTACTGCTGATCGTCGATGGTGAGGAGCGAGGCGACGCTGCCGACCGTCTCGGCGAGCGTCACGGAGGCGCCGCCGTGCAGCTGGCCGAACGGCTGCTGGGTCTTCTCAGTCACCGGCATGGTGGCGCGCAGAAAATCCGGGCCGACGTCGGTGAAGCGGATGCCGAGATGGCCGGACATGCTGTGACTCGCCCGCTCGTTGAGCTCCTCGGGTGTCCGCGGGGTGCGCCAGATACTCACGCGGCTAGTCTAGCGGTTTGGGGAGTGGCAATCTCCCCTGACCCTGACGTGTATCCGCCGCCTCGTGGAGCGCTGCGATGACCGAGTTCGCCTTTCCTCCGCCCGACCCCCCGAGCGTCGCCGTCGCCGGCACGCCGCAACGCTTCCCGGTGCATCGGATCTACTGCATCGGCCTCAATTACGCCGATCACATCCGCGAGTTCGGGCGCGATCCGCAAGCGTCGCCGCCGGTGTTCTTCATGAAGCCGGCGGACGCCGTGGTCGCCAACGGCGCCGCGATTCCCTATCCGCCGCGTACCGCCAATTTTCACTACGAGATCGAGCTGGTGGTCGCCCTCGGGCGCGGCGGGCGTGACATCGACGCGAGCACGGCGCTCGAGCACGTCTTCGGCTACGCCGCGGGCAACGACCTGACACGCCGCGACCTGCAGAAGGCGTCCCGGGAGCGCGGCGAGCCGTGGGACACGGCCAAGGGATTCGACAACTCCGCGCCGGTCGCCGCGCTGCGGCCCGCGAGTCTCGGGCACGTGTCGCGCGGGCGCATCTGGCTCGCGGTCAATGGCGAGATACGCCAGGAGTCGGACGTCGGCCGCATGATCTGGGACGTGCCGCACATCATCGCGACGCTGTCCGCGCTCTACGAGCTCAGGCGCGGCGACCTCATCTTCACCGGTACGCCGGCGGGCGTCGGGCCGGTGAAGCCGGGCGACCGTCTCGAAGGCGGCATCGAGGGGCTCGAGGAGCTGCGCAACACCATCACCGCTGCCGAGCGCAGCGCCGCCCGCGGGGAGCGGCAGCCGTGAAGCTCTACGGTTACTTCCGCAGCTCCGCCACCTACCGCGCGCGCATCGCTCTCAACCTCAAGGGCGTAGCCTGGGAGCCCGTGCTCGTCGATCTGCGCGCGCCGGTGAGTGCGCAGAACACCCGGGAGTTCCGCGCGCTGAACCCGAGCGGGTTGATACCGGTGCTGGTCGATGGCGCGCGGGTCATTCCCCAGTCGCTCGCCATCATCGAGTATCTCGAGGAAACGCATCCGGAGCCTCGGCTGCTGCCGGCCGCGCCGCTCGAGCGTGCATGGGTGCGCGCGCTCGCTCTCGCGATCGCCTGCGATATTCACCCGCTCAACAACCTGCGCGTGCTCAATTACCTGCGCAAGCCGTTGCAACTCGACGACGAGACCGTGCACGCCTGGTACGCTCACTGGATCGCCGAGGGGTTTCGTGCCCTCGAGCAGGAGGCGCAGCGCCTCAGCGGCGACGGCCGCCACCTGTACGGCACCGCGGTGACGTTGGCGGATGTCTGTCTGGTGCCGCAGATGGCCAACGCGCATCGTTACAACTGTGACGTCGCCCCGTATCCGACGCTGCGGGCGATCTGCGCGTACCTCGAGACGCTGCCGGCCTTCGCGCGCGCGGCGCCGCAGGCACAGCCGGATGCGCAATAGTCCGCCCGCGCGGCGGTGCTCGCCGGCGCCTCAGGCAGCGGGCCGGCGCAGGAAGGCGACGTAGCCGGCGAGAAACTGCTTCAACTGCTCCTCGATCGCCGGATCCTTGATGGCGCCGCTCTCATCGAAAACGTTGGCGGCGCGCGCCACCGCCACACGCCCGCCGAACCAGGTCTGCGTGCCGAGCGTGCGCAGCACGCTGAGCCAGGCGTTCTGACTGAGCACCGTGCCGAACGGGCCCGGCGAGGTGCCGATGAGGGCGAACGGCTTGCCGCCGAACACCCGCTTGATGTCGGAAGCCGGCCGTGACAGCCAGTCGATGGCGTTCTTGAAGACGCCCGGGATGCTGTTGTTGTATTCCGGGGTGACGAGCAGCACGCCGTCGGCTCTGACGATGGCCTCCTTCAGCTGCGTCACGGCCGCCGGGATCCCCTGGGCCTCGACGTCGCCGTCATAGAGCGGCACTCCGCGGATGGTGGCGATCTCGAGCGTCGATTCCGGCGGCATGAGACGCGTGGCGGCGCGCAGCAGGGCGCTGTTGTACGAGCCGCGACGCAGACTCCCCGAGATCCCGAGCACCTTGGTCATCAACGCTCCCTTGCTTCGCGAGGCGACCGCGCAGCGCCGCGCGTGCGGCGCTCATGCCGCGCCTCGCACTCACAGTGCGCGCGCCACAAGAGCCTGCGCCGCACGCTGTCGGCTTGCAACCTTCAGTCAGGGCCGTCGTCGCCGGCGTGCGGCGCCGCCGCTGCGCTGCGCAGCTTCGAGGCGATTCGCTGGTATGCCTGGCGAAAGGGGATGCCCTCGGTAACGGCCAGGCGGTTGGCTTCCTCCGCAGCGTGGATGGCGGCATCGAGCCGGATCGCCTCGCGCCGGAAGTCGAGCGCTGCGATGGCCGGCGGGGCGATGTCGAGCGTCGCCGTGGCGAGGTCGATGCCGCGAAACAGCGGGAATTTCAGCAGCTGCAGGTCGCGGCTGTAACCGGAGGGGAGCTTCGCGCACACGCCGAGGGCTTCCGCGAGACACGCCTGGGCACTCGCGGCGCGGCCCCTCATGAGCTCGAAGACGTCCGGGTTGCGCTTCTGCGGCATGATCGAGGAGCCGGTGGTGAATGCCTCGCCGAGCGTTGCAAAGCCGAACTCCTGTGTCGTGAACAGCAGCACGTCGGCCGCCAGGCGACCGAGGTCCTGCAGCAGCAGACAGATCTCGAACAGCAGCTGTGCTTCCGCCTTGCCGCGCGAGAGCTGCACCGCGGTGACCGGCGTATGCGGTGCGGCGAAGCCGAGCGCGACGCTGGTCATGTCGCGGTCGATGGGCAGCCCCGGGGTGCCGTAGCCCGCTGCCGAGCCGAGCGGATTCTTGTCGATGCGGCGCAGCACCGCGCCGAGCCCCTCCGCGTCATCGCGGATCTCGGCGGCGAAGCCCCCGGCCCACAGCGGCACCGAGCTCGGCATGGCCTGCTGCATGTGCGTGTAACCCGGGAGCACCGTATGCAGCTCGCGCGCGGCCAGCGCATCGAGCGTGTCGGCGACCTCACGCGCACCGCGCGCAAGCTGCGCCACGGTGTCGCGCAGGTACAGCCGGATGGCGGCGAGCACCTGGTCGTTACGCGAACGCCCGAGGTGAATGCGCGCGCCGGCTGCGCCGATGCGGGCCGTGAGGTGCCGCTCGAGGGCCGTCTGCCCGTCCTCGTCCTCGAGCGCGATGCGCCACGCGCCGCGCGCGTGCTCCGCGGCGAGTGTCTCGAGCGCCGTGCGGATGGCCGCGAGGTCGGCGGCGGCGAGCAACTGCTGCGCATGCAGCATCTCGGCATGGGCGATCGAGGCGCGCACGTCGTACGCCACCAGCCGCGCATCGAGTGCGTGGTCCTCGCCGGCGCTGTAGCGCAGCACGCGCTCATCGAGCGGTGCCCCCTTGTCCC
>DATIZW010000070.1:0-4558 GCA_035516875.1 Steroidobacteraceae bacterium | reverse complement strand
GCCGTCACGGTCAGCGATAGCGCCGGCGGCCGTGCGAGCCGCTCGAGCCCGGCGGCGGGAATGATCGGATCGTCGAGCGAGGTGACGATGCTCGCCGGGACTTCGAGCTGCGCGAGGCGTGTACCGGTGATGGCATAGCCTTGCAGGTAATCCTCGAGCGTCGGAAAGTCCGTGTAGCAGCGCACCAGCTCAGCGGTCATCAGTTTCAGGTCGCGCAGGCGCGCGAGCTCGGTGAAATCGTAGCGGCCCGGCCAGGCCGCCTGCTTCTTGCGCAGACTCCGTACCCATTTGCGCACGAAATAAGACTCGTAGAAGGGTATGTCACGGCGCTGTAGCGCCACGAGCGTCGCCGTCGGATCGAGCACGGGTGAGACCGCTACGACGCGCGCGACATCGAGGCCCGCCGGACGCGCCTGGGCCGCAACCCGCAGCATGAAATTGCCGCCGAGCGAGAAGCCGACCAGCTGCAGCGGGCGGCCGGCGAAGCGCTGCTGCAGGGCGCGCACCGCACCGACCACTTCTGCCAGCCGACAGGAGTGGAACAGGTCGCGGTTGAGGTGATGGGTCTCGCCGTGATCGCGCAGATTGAGCCGCACGACCTCGAAACGCTGCGCGTACAACTGTTGTGCAAGCGACAGGATGTACAGCGACTCCGCGCTTCCTTCCCAGCCGTGCAGCAGCACCACCGGCTGCCCGTTACTGTGCTCGGGCGTCGAGATGAAGCACTGCAGGCGTACCCCTGCGCCGCAGTCGAGCAGCACCTCGCGCGCCGCCGCGGTGAGCGGCGCCGCCTGCCGCAGCACGCGCCCCCGCCGCCAGGCGGTGCTGGCCAGCACCGACTGCAGGTGGCGGCTGCGCAGCCACAGCGGCGGCTCGAAGTCGTGGTCAGCGAAACGCACGGGCCGGCGTCGCCGTCAATGCACGTGGATCTCGACCCTGTTGTTGGCGCTGGCGGCGCGGTTCCAGTCGCCGGCGGTGAGCTCGGGGGACGGCGGCGGATAGGGTGCGAGCACGTTAGCGGGATCGCCGATCGACACCTGCGCATCGAGTGCACCGTGGGTGGAGCTGCGGATGTCGCCGATGAGATTGGCGAGCGCGAGCGGGGTGCGCTGCACCGGCGAGAGCGCTTCGTCGGACGGGTTGCCCACCAGGTCGCATTTGCCGAACGGCGTTTCGTCCGGCGCGGGCGAGTAGCCATCGAGCGCGTTGCCGACGAGACAGAAGCGTCCTGCGAATGTCCGGATGTCCACCATGCCCGCCACCTTCTGGCGCGCCAGGCGATAGAGCAGCTGGCGAATCATCTCCAGCCGCGCACCGCCGAGCGCATCGGCGCCATAGGGTACCGGGGTGATGACCGGCTTGGTATCGGCAGGCGCCGCCGTCTTCGGCGCGGCTGCCGCTTGCGCCGCGCCTGCGCCCGGCGCTCCCGCCGTGGGCGCGGGTGCCGCCTGATGCTCACGCATCTGTGTCAGCCCGAGGGTGAGTGCCGCGAGCTCACGCTCGGTGCGCCACCAGAGCGCGCTGCTCGCGAGCGCTAACGCGAGCGCCACACAGGCGATGATCCAGGGCCACGGCGGCGGGGCAGTGCGCGGCTCCTCGGGCAAGGGGGGCGGTGGCGGCAGAGACTCGAGCAGCAGCGCACGCACCTCGGCGGCGATGCGATCGGACTGCGTGTCGAGACCGGCGACCAGTGCGCGGCGCAGCTCCGCGAAATGCTCGCGCAGCGTCGTCTCGGTGAGCGCTCTCGAGGGCATCGGGTGGCCGGCATCGGGCACGCCGTGCACGTTGACCGCGGTGAAGCTCGACTGCTCAGTGGTGCGGCGGTCGGGAACCAGGTGCAGCTGGTACAGCACCTTGGAGACGTCGGCCGGCTTGATCTGCTTCGGCAGCACACCGAGCGCGCCGAGCGCGCGCGCCTGGCCGAGATAAAGCTCCCCTTCCTGGGAGGTGTACATCATGATGGGTATCGTGGCGGTGCGCGGGTCGGTCTTGATGGCCTGCACGGCCTGCAGGCCATCCATTCCCGGCATCTGGTGATCCATGAAGATCACGTCCGGCCGGTTGCTGGTCAGGTAATTGATGGCGGCTTCGGCGCTGTCCGCACTGTCGACGTCGATGTCGTATTTTTCGAGGACACGGGCGAGAAACAGACGCGCGGACTTCGAATCGTCCACGATCAAGGCCCGCTTGGCACCCATGCGCCGCTCCAACCCCCCCCGCGCCCGGCACGCAGCCCAAAGTGTAGCTTGAAACCGCTGCGCTTCAACCGCTGTCGCGGAGTGAAGACGATCGCGCGCTCGGGCGAAGAGTTCTGCGAGTCAGGTCACGACTCCTGCAAGTCACGCCGTAGACTCGAGGGGATCAGGCCGTGACGCTCAGCGTGTGCGGCGGCACGCGCAGCTCGCGGTAGACGTGTGCGAGACGCCGTGCCATCGCGCCTGACGACCAGTCGTGCGCGTAAGCGCGCCCGCGCGCCGCCATGCGGGCGCGCAGTCCCGCATCGCGCAGTACCTGCACGACTGCCGCGGCGAAGGCCGCACGCTCCTCGGGAACGACCAGCGCACCGCTTGCGGGCAGGAGTATCGAGCGCGTGCCGAGCTCGGCCGTCGACACCACTGGCACGCCCTGCGCCATGGCCTCGAGCAGCACCAGACCCTGCGTCTCGGTGCGCGAGGCAAACACGAAGACGTCCGCCGCGGCGTAGCAGTCGAGCAGCGCGCTGTCGCGCTCGAGGTAGCCGGCGAAGCACACCTGAGGTTCGAGCCCGCGCGAGCGCACCTCGGCGCGCAGCGACTCGCGCGCCGGCCCCTCGCCGGCGATTACCAGTAAGGCCTCGGGAACCGACTTCAGCACCGTGGCAAACATCTGCACCAGGAAGCCGATGTTCTTCTCGTGCGCCACGCGGCCGATGTAGGTGACGAGCGGCCGGTGGGGTCCGATGTCCTCACGCGCACGGAACGCAGCGCCGTCTCCCGCGCGGAAGCGGTCGGCCGCAAGCCCCGTCGGCACGACGTGAATCGGGGTCGCGACGCCGTAGGCGGCGAGCACCGCGCGCATCGGCTCGGACGGCGCGATCAGCGCCTGCACCGCCGCGCATTGCGAGCGGGTGAAGCTGCGGGCCAGGAAGGCGCTCAGGCTGCGCGGCAGCACCGGCAGGTAGTGATGCAGGTACTCCTCGAAGAAAGTGTGGTAGGTGGCAATGCAGGGGATGTTGGCGCGCCGCGCGCACCGCACCCCGGCGTAGTGAGCGAGGAAGGGGGTGTGGATGTGCACCAGATCGAACCGCAACGGCAGCTCGTCCAGCGTGCGCCGCAGTGCGCGCCACGCCATGCGCCGGTCCTCCGGGTCACGCGGCACACGCGCTGCGGGCACGCGCAGCACACCCGGCTCCTCGCCGGGCTCGGCGGCGGCGCCGTTGCCGCGTTCCGGCGGCGAGCCCGCCTGGTAGCGCGGTGCCACCAGCCAGGTCTCCACGTCGCAGTTCGCCAGGTCCTGGCGGAAGGTGCGGATGGACGTGGAGACGCCGTTGACGCGCGGGAAGTAGACGTCGGAAATGAACAGAACGCGCACGCGTCAGCGAAGTGTGCGCATGGTCCGTGCCCCTGCCCGAGCGCTGCGTCTCGCGTGGCGCTTCACGTCAGCTCAGGTGCAGGCCAGTCCGAGCTCGGCCAGCGCACCCCCGATGACGGCACCGGCGAGCACATCCGAGGGGTAGTGAAGTCCAAGCACGACGCGTGAACCGGCAATGAGCGCAGCCAGCGGCAGGAGCACCCAGGCGAGCTCGGGGAAGTGCGCGCACGCCTGCCAGGCGAAGGACACCGCGTGCAGCGTGTGACCGGACGGGAAGCTGTAACGGTCGAGCGGAGCGGCCGCCTGATCGATCGCCGCATGGGTGATGAACGGCCGCTCGCGGACGAACAGCCGCTTGAGGAGCGTGTAGATCGCGACGCCGAGCGCGCCGGTGAGCGCCATCGCGATCGCCGCCTTCAGCGCCGCCGCGCCGTAGAGCAGCGGCAGCGTGAGGATCAGCACGTACCAGATGACGCCGTTGCCGAGGCGGCTCGCGATCTGGAAGACGCGCCGCGGCAGCGCGCGTGCGGCGCCGCGGTTCAGCCTGCGGCACAGGCCGTACTCGGCGGCGTCGATGCGCGCCATGAGCATGTTGAAACCCGTCGCTTTCATGCGGCCTCTCGCCTCTCCGGCGGCCCATGAGTGGACGGGTGCAGACTGAGTCAGTTGCGCGTCACTCCAGTTACAGGAGAATGAAAGTTTTGTTTCTCCAATGAGTTAGACGCGTTTTTGTGTGCAGTACGTCACATAATTGTTGCATCGCGGCCTTGTCCCTGTCGTCGTCCTGCACGCAGCTCGCGCATTTCCCGCCGGTCCGCTTTCAGCGGGTCCGCTTCGTCCGATCTTCGGCAAGCCTCGGGCACTCAGGGCCTGGCCGGGCATCCGGGATGTGCTCCGGCGACAGACGTGACAGGACCGCGCTGACGAAGCGCGCAGCGGCGGCCGCCTCGTAGGCGAAATACAGCGACGGCTCGGTGAGCTCGAGCTC
>DATIZW010000069.1:0-3361 GCA_035516875.1 Steroidobacteraceae bacterium | reverse complement strand
TTCCCGATGTCGATTGGGGCCATACGTATCGTGAACGGCTCGACCCATTACGCGGATCTATGGATCAAGCCGAGCTTCACGGTCGGCATCCAGTCACTCGGCGGCAGCGTGACCGGGCTGTCGTCGCAGCCGCAGACCCGTGCGAAAGTGGATCTCAACGGCAAGATCGACCGCTACGCCCCGGTGCACATCGGCGGCGAGATCAATCTGCTCTCGGCGGCGCTTTACACGGACGTCACGATGAGCTTCAAGGATGTCGACCTCACCATCGTGAATCCGTACTCCACGCATTTCGTCGGCTACAAGATCGACAAGGGCAAGCTGTCCGTCGACGTCACCTACAGGATCGATCAGCGCAAGCTCGATGCCAAGCAGCACTTCGTGGTTGATCAGCTCGAGCTCGGTGATCGCGTGGACAGCCCCGATGCGGTGCATCTGCCGCTGAAGATTGCGGTCGCCCTGCTCAAGGACCGCGACGGCGTCATCGATCTCGACCTGCCGATGAACGGCTCGCTGGATGATCCGAAATTTCGCGTCGGGCCGATCGTGTGGAAGATGTTCGTCAACCTCATCGTCAAGGTGGCCACCGCACCGTTTGCGCTGCTCGGGCATATGTTCGGCGGTGGCGAGCACGTGAACCTCATCGAGTTCGATGCGGGCAGCGCCGATCTCTCGCAACCCGCCAGGGATCAGCTCACCTCGATCGCCAAGGCACTGAAGGAACGGCCGCAGCTCAAGCTCGATGTACCGATCGCCTATTCGGCCGCCGTCGACCGGCCGCAGATGGCGGCGACGCAGCTGCGTACCGAGCTGCTCGCGCGCGAGGCCGGCACGCGCGAGGGGAGGAAGCACCCCGACACCGCGGGCGAGACGGCACTCGCCGACCCGGAGAAGCACTTCAGACTGCTCGTCGAGCAGTACCAGGCGCAACTCGGCAAGGATGCGGCGCTGCCGCCGAGTGCCGTCGCCGTGCAACAGGCGAAGCGCAAGGAGACGCCGCCCTATGAGCCGGCGATCGCCGATCTCAATGCCGCGCTCATCGACCATATCCAGGTGTCCGACGGCGACCTCGAGGCGCTCGGCAAGAAGCGCGCGCACGCGATCCAAAACGCGCTGCTGTCCGACGGTCAGATCGAGCCCGCGCGCGTTTTCCTCGTCAATGCGCCGCCGAAGGAGGCGAGCGGGGACAAAGTGAAGGTCGAGCTCGCCGTCAAGTGAACGCGGGCGCCGACGGGGCGCGCGCGGGGTGACGCAGGGCGCTCAATCGTTCCCTGGTAGCGGCGGCAGCTCGCGGGCAGCCTCTTTTGGGTGACGCACGGCATCGTACAGCCCCCAGTGGGCCTCCCGCGGATGCACCCCCGCTACCGGGGAAGCATCGTAGGAGCGCCACGGCGCATCGAAGGCGACGAAGTAGGCGAATGCGCGCGAGGCTGCCGGTGGCAGTTGCCGGCGCAGCTCGCGGTAGAAGGAGGCCTGGCGCGCCTCGGAGTAACCTTCCTCGCGCGGGGCGCTCGGCACGCCGGTCTCCTTTACCAGCACGGGGCCGCAGGCGAGCGGCTCGAGCCGCCCGAGCACGTTCACCACGAATCGCGCGGCCGTGCTGTCGCTGGAATCGCGAAACCACGGCTGGAATATCGGATGCACGTTGGCGAGCAGGAAATCGAGCTCGGCGAGCAGCGGCGCGGCGTCCGGCTGATAGTAGATGTGAAAGGGCTCGGTGGTAGAAAGCGCCGTGCCCGGCAGACGCTCTCGCGTGCGGGCGATCAACGCGGCGAGCGCCGCCGGATCGCTGCGATGGCTGAACAGCATTTCGTTGCCGAGCGACAGCCCCGCCACCAGCTGTGGGAAGCGACGCGCGGCATCGATGGCGGCGTCGAGCTCCGCCTCGTTGGCCGGATTCCACACCCCGATGATCAGCGTATGGAACTTAAGGGTCGTCGCGATCGCCGGGATCGCCTGCGCGCCGTGCACCGCGTCGTAGGTAATGAGCGCATCGAACTTCTCACGCAGCACGGTGAGGTCTGCACGGATGCTCTGCGGGTCGGCGGGCGTCACCCGTCCGTTCACCACCTTGAGTGAGGTGGGCTCGTAGGCGACGAAGCGTTCGCTGGCGAGCGCCGTGCGCAGCCGCGCCAGCGCCGGTGCGGCATCGTTGCGACAGACCGGCCGCGCGGCGGCGAACGCCGCGGCGATGACCGCCACGAGGGCAGCGGCACACCTGAGTAAGCGCAGCTGAACCGTGCGCTGCAAGGGTGGAAGCGGAAATCCTACTGCTTCAGGCGCAGCCTGCCCGCGAAGTCCCGCTTGCCGATGCGTACACCTTTCCAGCGCAGGATGTCGTAAGTGGTCGTCGCATGAAAGTAGAAGTTCGGCTGCGAGAAGGACAGGAGGAAGTTTTCGGCCGTGAAGTCGAGCTGGCGCTCGCCGAAGACAAAGCGCATGTCGCGTCCGATGAAACCCTCGACCTCGGCCGGCTCGATTCTCCCGAGCGCGGCCAAGGTCTCTGCGATCCGCGCCTTGAGCGCGGCGAAGGTCTCGGGAGGTGGGGTCATGTCCGGCGAGAAGCTGCCGCGCCGCACACCCTCGATTGCACCGAGCGAGTGCACTGCGGTCGACTTTACCTGGTAGGCGAAGGGCAGCATGTCCGGCGCGAGGCGCGCCTGAATGATCTCCTCGTGCGGGAGGCCCTTTTCGCTGCAGAACGCCTCGGCGGTGCCGAGCAGGCCGACGACAGCTCCGAGAATCTGCTGGTAGGACGGAATCGTGGCGGCGTAGAGCGAAATGGGCATGGCCTAACTCCCTCGGTTCAGATCAGATCTTAGTACCTGCGACCGCCGCCGTGAGCGAATACCCTCGAGCGCTGCCACCCCACCTACGGTGGAGTGTCTCCGGGGTGCGCTGTGCGCAGCCATTCGAGGAAGGCCGGTACGCTGGCATCGCCCTCCGCGGGCGCCCAGGCGGCCAATTCAACCGCCGTCGCCGGATCGTACGGGCCTTCCTTGACCTCGACGAAAGCGCAGCCGCTCGCGCCGGGGACGACGGTATGCCATGTCCCCTCGGGAGTCTCGTAGGCGACGCTCTCAGTGCCGTCACCGACAGCATAGCGCGCCGTCACACGCCCGCGCGCATCGAAGGTGAGCACATCGGCGCGACCGCGCACCACGACGGCGAGCTCCGACTTGGTCGTATGGCGATGTGGCCGGAAGTAGGAGTCGCCGCGCGCCACGACCACGAAGCGCTGCACCCGATCCTCGGCGGCTGCGTGGATCATGTGATGTGCGCGGCGCCGCGGGCTCGCCGCGGCCTTTACGGTGAGCTCATCGAGAAGCGCGCGCGGCAGCAGTTTCATGGGGAGCCCTGG
>DATIZW010000068.1:0-6048 GCA_035516875.1 Steroidobacteraceae bacterium | reverse complement strand
CAGCACTCCCGAGCAGATCCGCGCCGCGACCTCACTTTGCCGGCAGTACTCGCCCTCCTGCGACTACAGCGACGAGCGGCTGCGCAATCGGATGCTTCAGCCCTTCGAGCTCGACCCGCTGCCGGTGAGCGTGCGCGCCTTTCGCCAGTTTGCCGACGCCGCGCACTACCGCACCCATGCGGAGCGTGTCGGCTTCGCCTATGCGACGCAGGCAGACGGCGTGACGCTCGCGGAAGTGCCGGGGGGAAGCTGGCGTAACGCCGTCAAGAAGCATCCTGCCGAGGACGACACACCGGTCGTGGGTGTCACGTTCCAGGACGCAGTCGCTTACTGCCATTCGATCAGCTCGCGGCTGCCCACGGAAGACGAGTGGGAGTACGTGGCGCGCGGTCCGGAGCGCCATGTCTTTCCCTGGGGGAGTGACGATCCCGCCCCGGCATCGCGCGCACTGACCGTCCCGCCACGCGTCACGGACGGGCCGGCCGAGGGTATCGGCGGGCACTACAAGGGGCTCTCCGGGAGCGTCTGGCAGTGGGTGGACACCTCGATCTACACCAACCTGGCGGCGACCAAGTCCTGTGCGTGCAAGGTGCTCAAGGGTGGCTCGTGGCTCGAGACAAACCCGGCCAACAAGCGCGCCGCCACACGCCGCTATGGCGTGCCCGACCGGGCCGACGAGGACAGCGGGTTTCGTTGCGCCCGCACGGTGCCGACGTGGCCCGATACGCAGCTGTGGATGAGCCGCCTGCAGCACTAGGTCCGGCCGCCGCCGGCGCGCCGGCTGAATCCGACTGAGATCGGGCAATTAGCGTGCCGAATCACTAAAATGGCACCACCCTGATGGAGATCATCATGCCGTCGCGGTCAACTTCCGTGAGACGCGATCCCGGCTATGCCGGCCTGACAACACCGGTCGAGACGCTGCCGGCATCCTGGTACTTCGATCCCGCACACCATGAGCGGGAATTGAGCCGTATCTGGTACCGCAACTGGCTGTACGTCTGCCGCGCCAGCGAGCTTGCTGCGGCGCGCAGTTTCCGCACGCTCGACGTCGGCGATCAGTCGCTGTTCGTGGTGCGTGGCGAGGCTGGCGAGCTGCGCGCCTTCCACAACACCTGCCGGCATCGCGGCGCGGCACTGTGCCGCAGCGCGGCCGGGCAATTCCCCGCCGCCGGTATCGTCTGCCCGTATCACAGCTGGCGTTACAGCCTGCGCGGCGAGCTGCTGCGCACCTCCTCGCAACTGCACGGCGACGGCTTCGACATGCACGAGTACTCCCTCTACAGCCTCCCGGTCACCGAGTGGAACGGCTTCGTGTTCGCGGCACTGACGCGCGATCCTCCCCCGTTTGCCCGCAGCTTCGATCTGCCGCTCAGCCGGCTCGATGACTGGCAGCTCGGCGAGCTCGTGGTCGGGCATCGCCTGCAGAAGACCATCGCGTGCAACTGGAAGGTGTTCTGGGAAAACTACAACGAGTGTCTGCACTGCCCGGGCGTCCATCCGCGCCTGGCGCAGCTGGTGCCGATCTTCGGCCGGGCACTGCTCGAGCGCCGCGACGATCCCGACTGGCAGGACCACGCCAACGACGACGATCCGAAGTACGGCGGCGGGCTACGAGTGGGCGCCGAATCGTGGACCATGGACGGCCAGCCGGTCGGGGTGCCCTTCCCCAGGGTGAGTACCGAGGATCGCAAGGCGGGCCACGTCTACCTCACCAGCGTGCCCTCGGTCTTCATCGTGGCGCACATCGACTACATACGCGTCGTGCGGTTGCTGCCCCTCGCGCCCGAGCGTACCGACATGAGCATCGAGTTCCTGTTCCTGCCCGAGACGCTGAGCACCGGGCGCGACATCATGAAGGCGGTGGAGTTCACCGACATCGTGATGAGCGAGGATGCCGCAGTGTGCGAGCTCAACCAGCGCGGACTGCATTCGCTCGCGCACCGCGCCGGCGTGCTCATGCCCGAGGAGTACGCCATCCGGCAGTTTCAAGACTGGGTCCGGGCGGAGCTCGCACGCAACTGAGCCGCAGCGGGTGAGCGTGCGCCCGGCAGCGGCCGTATGCGCGGCGCTCACCGCCGTCTGCCTCGGTGCGGGTGGCTGTCATGACTCCCACCCACAAGCCGCACCATCCGCACGATCGCCGGGGACGCCGCACCCGCCCGCTGCCGCATCCGAGGAGCGGGTGCTGCACGTCTACAACTGGGACGACTACATCGGCTTCCACACCGTGGCCGACTTCGAGCGGCTGACCGGCATCCAGGTCGTCTACGACCTGTTCGACTCGAACGAGACGCTCGAGGCGAAGCTCATGATCGGCGACTCCGGCTACGACATCGTCAGCACCAGCATGGCGTACTTCGGCCGCCAGATCCGCGCCGGCTTCTACGAGCCGCTCAACAAGAGCGAGCTCCCCAACTGGAGAAATCTCGACCCGCAGGTGCTCGCCGTGCAGGCCCAGGCCGACCCTGGCAACCGCTACGCCGCGCCCTACCTGCACGCCATGAACGGCTTCGCCTACAACGTCGGACTCATCCGCGCGCGCATGGCGGATGCCCCGGTCGACAGCCTCGACATGCTGTTCAAGCCGCAGGTGATCGCGCGCTTCGCCGATTGCGGTGTGAGCTTCCTCGACAGCCCCGACGACGTCCTGCAGCTCGCGCTCAAGTACCTGCACCTCGATCCGAACTCGCGCCGCGCCGAGGATCTCAAGAGCGCGGAGCAGCTGGTCATGGCGGTACGCCCCTACATCCGCCTGTTCGATTCGAACGACTACATCAATCAGCTCGCGACCGGGGAGCTGTGTGTCGCCATGGCCTGGTCGAGCGACTATTCGACCGCGGCGTTGCGCGCACGCGCTGCGGGTATCGACCTGCACCTCGCGTTCACGCTGCCACGGGAGGGCTCGAACATCACCTATAACGCCCTGCTGATTCCGCGCGGGGCGCCGCACCCGCGCGCCGCCCACGCCTTCATCAACTTCATTCTCGATGCGCACGTGATCGCCGACATAACCAACGACACGCACTACGGCAATGACAATCTGGCCGCACGGCCCCTCGTCAGGCCGGACATCCTCAACGATCCGGCGATCTACCCGCCGCCGCAGGTGCGGGAGCGGCTCTTCCTGCCGACGGAGTTCGACGCCCGCTACCAGCGATTGCGGACACGCACCTGGACGCGGATCAAGAGCGGGCTGTGAGGCGCGGCGCCGGGGGTCAGGTCACGGCATCGGGCGCGGCCATATAGCGCGGATCGTGCGGCTCGCGCGCGAAGATCCGCCGCAGCATAGGCTCGAAGTACTCCAACCGCTCGCTCGGATAATCCGGGTCGAAGGAGCACTGGTCCCAGGCGGCACAGAAATGCACGCACGCCTGGTAGTAGGGGTGAGCGCGCAGGCGGTCGCGGGCGTTGCGGTCGCCGCCGAAGTGGTGCACGTAATAGTAGTTCTGGAACAGCCCGTGCTGCGCCACGATCCAGGTGACTTCCGCGCGCACGTACGGCCGGATGATCGATGCGGCAAACTCCGCGTGGTTGTAGGGGGCGAGCTCGTCGCCGATGTCGTGCAGCAGCGCCGCCACGATCAGCTCCTCGTCGGCACCGTCACGCAGCGCGCGCGTCGCCGCCTGCAGCGAGTGCTCAAGGCGGCTCACCGGGTAGCCTTCGAGGGAATGATCGAGCTTGCCGAGGGCCTCCAGCACCCGCGCGGCAAGGCCGGTCGCGTAGCGCCGCTCGGACTCATCGAGCAGCAGGTAGTCCTCGCGGGTGCCGTCCGCCATGCGGCGGAAGCTCACGATGCGGCTCATGCACTGCGCCTGAGGTCGGTGGCGCGGCCGAGACGCCGGCGCAGCACCCGATAGAGGCTGCGTGGGCCGTCGATGTCGATGTAGCAGCCCTGCAGATGTCGCAGCCCCTCGGCAGGATCGAAGGCGGTGCGCCCGTGCAGCAGCCGGCAATTGTCGAACATCACCAGATCGCCGGCGCCGAGCAGGAAGCGGATCTCGAACTGCGGTGCGCGCAAGCGATGGTCGAAAGCCCGCCGGGCACGGTAGTAGGCATCGAGGCGCTGCGGCTCGAGGAGCGGTACGAAGTCGAGCCGCGGGCTGAAATGCACCGCCTGGAGCGCGCCGGTGACGTCGAGCTCGATCGGCGGTGCGCTCGCGGTGAGCTCGGTCGATGCGTCGATGTACTTGAAGCGAACCGGAGTGGACGTGAGGATGTCGAAGGCAGCGCGCTCCTGCCGGCGCAGCGCCTGCGCCACGGCGAAACCGTCCACCAGCGTCGACAGGCCGCCGCGGGTCTCGTTCGCCAGGCAGTGCAACAGCTGGATGCCCGGCACGGGCGTGCGGTAGGGATTGTCGGTGTGCGGGTCGAGGGACAGCGCGGTATAGGCGAGGTCCGTGGCGTCCGGCGTCGAGCGCACGTTGAACAGTGGACCGAAGTTCGTCTCGCGCGTGAAGCCGAACATGGCCCCCACCTCGAGCACGGAGCCCGGCGCGGTGGGTACGCCTTCAAAGATCACGAAGCCGAGCGTGAGGAACGACTCGAGCCACGCCAGCACCTCTGCATCCGCCGGGTCGGCGCGCCAGCGCGCCCGCGGCAACTGCCCGAGCGTGCCGTCCCACAGCGCTGGCGCGGGGCAATCGTGGCTGTTGTCCGCGAGTCGAGCCTCGGCGAGCAATTCCTCGGCGACGAAGCTCGCCTCGTGCCCGTCGCTGAAGCGGACGCGGAAGATCCCCGGCGAGGGTTGCGACACGGCGAGCAGGCGCAGCGCCGGATCGAAGTCCGAGGGGTCCTGCAGGCGCTGCTGCGTCTTCAGATCGATGCTGCCGGCGTCCCGGCAGCGCTCGCGCAGCCACAGCGGATGCACCGCGTACTCGCTGCCGTCCGCTCGCACGAGAGTCAGCTCGGCGGGGCCGCCAATCCTGAGGGTGAGAGAACGCTGCTGCGGGACCACGAGTTGAGTCTAGCGTCGCCTGCTCGAGGCTGTCCAACGCCTCCCGAGCGGGGCGCCGCAGCCCGCTGCGGAAGCGTCAGGACAAGCCCGGGCGGGTGCCCGCGCCGTCGAGGCCACTCGAGGCGAAGCGCTGCGCCAGCTTCGCCAGTAGCTTCGAATGCAGCGAATCGCGCTCGCCCGGGGCCGGGCCGCGCACCCGCAGCTCGAGCACGGCGCCGCTGTCGTCGATCCGTGTCAGAAAGCACCCGAGCACCGCCTGCTGATCGAGCGTCTCCGCGGCGGTACTCTCCGCCAGGCGGCGCGCCGCTTCGAGATCCGTCTCCCGGCTGACCTTGATGACGATCGGCAGAGGCGCCGTGGCGCGGCTGGCGCTCAGGTTTATTGTCACCTGGCTCGCGGCGATGCTGTTGGGCAGCACCACGTAGCGACCGTCGGCGGTGCGCAGCGTCGTGTAGCCAAGCGAGATGAGCTCGACCGTGCCGACCTCGGTCCCGGTAGGCGCACTCACCTGCAGCGTGTCGCCGAGGCGAAACGGCCGGTAGATGGTGATGGCGACGCCGGCGACGAGATTGCCGAGCGTGCTCTGCGCGGCGAGCCCGATCACCACCGAGGCGACGCCGGCGCCCGCCAGCAGCGCCGTGCCCATGGCACGCAGCACCGGGATGAGATGGGCGTAAAGGATCAGCATGACCACCCAGATGGCGGCGGTACCCATCTGCTCGAGGAAGCTCACCGTGGTGCGATCGAGATGTCCGGTGCGGCTTACTGCGGCGTGCACCGCGCTGCGCAGCAGGCGGCTGAGGACCATGGCCAGCAGCACGAACAGCAGCAGATAGACGAGCGCCCCGATGAGGGTATCGGGATGGAGGTAGGTGAGCAGCTCGTGCTCGCCGATCTTGAGGTCCTTCATGTGCGCTGCCTCGGGGCCGCAGGGGCACCGCCGCGAACATAGCACAGCAGCGGGCGCCACCGATTGCAGCACGGTGCGTAGTCGCGTCCACGGCTACGGTGTATCGTTATCCGATGCCCTTGAGCCGCCGCGATCTGCTGAGCGCCTCCGCGCTGCTGCTGGCCGGACCTGCTGCCCGACT
>DATIZW010000067.1:0-3320 GCA_035516875.1 Steroidobacteraceae bacterium | reverse complement strand
CAAGCGTCCGCGTGGCAGCCAGCAGGCGTGGCGGAGAGGGTGGGATTCGAACCCACGAACACCCGTTGAGATGTTACTGGAATTCCAGTCCAGCGCCTTCGACCGCTCGGCCACCTCTCCGATCAACGATTTACGAACAGTTCCTCGAGTTCTTGGCGAATGCATCCCGAGGCGTGAGTCCCGCAGAGAAGGCCGCGAATGATAAGGCATGTGGCCATCGCCCGCACGCGGCGGAGTTTGCGCAGCGCGCTCGCGAGCCGCGCCGGTCCGCTCAGGCCTGGGGCGTGCGCGTCGTCTGCGGCACCTTGAAGGGTGGTGGCTCGTCGAGGCAGGGCTGCTTGCCGGCGCGCGGCGGAGGCCCGGGCTCGTTGAGCGCCGGCAGGTGCAGCGCATTCGTGGTATCGGGCGCGTCGAGACCCGCCGGGATGGTGAGTGGCGGTACGGTCTTCGCCTTCATGTAGGGCTGCTGCTCGTGACAGGACCTGCTGTGCAGCATCGAGCAGCCGTTCACGGCGAGCAGCAGCGCCAGCAGCGGAATTGCCCGACCCACCTTCATTCCCGACCCACCTTCATTCCCGACCCACCTTCATTCAAGGACACCTCTTTTTCACAACACTCAGGACGTCGTGCCGACACTTGCCGGGAGCACGCCCGCACCGCGCGCGGCACGCACAACGCCCGCCTGGTACTCCTCGGCGAGCGGCGTCAGCGGCAATCTTATCCCAGGTCCGATCAGTCCCATCTGCATGAGCAGCCATTTCACCGGTATCGGATTGGCCTCGACGAACAGCTCGCTGTGCAGCGCGCTCAAGGTCTCATCGAGCTGCGCCGCCCGCCCCTCCTGCCGGCCGCGCGCCGCTGCGACCATCTCTGACATCGCCCGCGGCGCAACGTTCGCCGTCACGGAGATGACCCCGCGCGCTCCCGCCAGGATGGCCGTGCGCGCCGTGCCGTCATCGCCGCTGAGCACCGTGAACTCGCCCGGGGTGAGCGCCACCAGCTCGCGCACGCGGGAGCATTCGGGCACCGCCTCCTTGATGCCGACGATCTGCGCGTGCTGCGCCAGGCGCGCCACCGTCGCGGGCTTGAGGTCGACGGCGGTGCGCGCGGGCACGTTGTAGAGCAGCAGCGGCCGCGCCGCGGCGGCCGCTGCCGCGCAGAAGTGTTGATAGAGTCCCTCCTGCGAGGGGCGGTTGTAGGCCGGTGTCACGAGCAGCAGGGCGTCGATCGGCAACTCCGACAGCCAGCGCACGCGCTCGACGGTCGCTGCGGTGCTGCTGCTGCCGGCGCCGACGATCACCGCCAGCCGCCGCTGCAGCTGCGCACATGCCCGCACGGTGAGCTCGCGCAGCTCCGCGTCGCTGAGCGTCGCCGACTCGCCGGTGGTGCCGCCGACCACGATTCCCTGCGTGCCGTTGGTCGCATGGAAATCGAGCAGCCGCGCCCAGGCTTCGAAGTCGACGGCGCCGTCGGCTCGCATGGGGGTGACGATGGCAACCAGGCTGCCGGCAAACATGTGCGGTTGAAGGCTCGCGGGGAAGCGGTCGATGTTACGAGCGGATGTTGCGCTTAAGCAAGCCTGAATATTGCGTGCCGCGCCTGCGAGGTCGCAACGGGCCGCCGCTCCCGGTACACTCGCCGGGAGCGGACGCCGGCACTACCCAACCCCAGCCACAGATGAAGCAGCACCTGGCCGTTTCGGCGATCGGCAGCGACCGCACGGGGATGGTCCATGAGCTGACCCGGGTCATCAGCGAATCCGGGGGCAACATCAGCGAGAGCCGTATGGCAAGCCTCGGCAACGAGTTTGCGATGCTGCTGCTCGTCTCGGGCAACTGGCACGCGCTGGCGAAGCTGGAAACCGAGCTCAAGCGTCTCGCCGACACCTCGAGCCTCAGCATCCACCTCAAGCGCACCGAGCCGCGCACGCCGCGCGCCGACATGCTGCCGTACTCGATCGACGTGGTGTGCCTCGATCAGAGCGGCATCGTCTCGGGGCTGTCGGGCTTTTTCGCCAGCCGTGGCATCGACATCGCCGAGGTTTCCACCCGCAGCTATCCGGCCGCGCATACCGGTGCGCCGATGTTCGCGGTGCAGATGATCGTGAACGTACCGAGCCGCATCCACGTGGCGCATCTGCGCGAGGAGTTCATGGAGTTCTGCGACTCGCTCAACCTCGATGCCATCCTCGAACCGGTCAAGTCCTGAAAGCGTGATGTCCACGATAAGGCCCGGGGCAAGAGTGCCGGATTTCTCCCTCCCCGCCACCGGCGGCGGCACCTTCAGGCTCGCCGATGCGGCGGGCCGCAAGCTGGTGATCTACTTCTACCCGCGCGACATGACGAGCGGCTGTACGCGCGAGTCACAGGACTTCCGCGACCTCGAGCGGGAGTTCCGCAAGGCGGGCACGCAGGTCGTGGGCGTGTCGCGCGATTCGCTCGCCTCGCACGAGAAATTCGCCGCCAAGGAATCACTCCCCTTCCTGCTGCTCGCCGACACCGAGGAGAAGCTGTGCCGGCTGTTCGATGTCATCAAGCCGAAAAGTCTGTACGGCAGAAAGTACCTCGGGGTGGAGCGCAGCACGTTTCTGCTGGACAGTTCCGGACGACTGCAGCGCGAGTGGCGCAAGGTAAAGGTGCCGGGTCACGCGGAGGAAGTACTTGAAGCAGCGCAGCGTCTATGAGGGCGGCCCCACGGCGGCCTCCGGAGAGACACGCGAAGTGAAAGGCCGGTCGCGCGCCGGGCGTCGCGTGTTCGTGCTCGACACCAACGTGCTCATGCACGACCCGACGGCCATCTTCCGCTTCGAAGAGCACGACGTGTACCTGCCCATGGTAGTGCTCGAGGAGCTCGATGCGCACAAGAAGGGCCTGTCGGAGGCCTCGCGCAACGTGCGCCAGGTGAGCCGCTTCCTCGACGACATGATGCGCGACGCCACCAAGGAGCAGATCGACCAGGGACTGAAGCTGCCGAGCGGCTACTCGGGCAATCACGGCAAGAAGCCCTCCACCGGGCGGCTGTTCTTCCAGACGCGCCAGCTCCCCGGCGCGCTCCCCGAGAGCCTCCCCGGGCAGCTCGGCGACAACGCCATCCTCGGGCAGACGCTCGCGCTGCAGAACGAGCTCGCGGAAGCGCGCGTGATACTGGTGTCCAAGGACATCAACCTGCGCATCAAGGCCGCGGTGCTCGGCGTGCACGCCGAGGACTACTACAGCGACAAGACGCTCGAGGATGCCGACGTGCTCTACAGCGGCATGGCGGCGCTGCCGACCGATTTCTGGGAGCTACACGGCAAAGACATGCGCTCGTGGAAGGACGCC
>DATIZW010000066.1:0-4443 GCA_035516875.1 Steroidobacteraceae bacterium | reverse complement strand
CGACTTCCTGCAGCCCGCCGCCACTCGAGCTCGAGGAGGCCGCGGCCGCCGCATCCGCGAGCGCCGGTGCACGGGGGAGCGCCGCCCCGGCGAGTGCCGCAGCGACCGCGAGCCCGATCTTCGAGCCGCCTGCGCGTTGCGGTTTCGCCATCACTCCCATAACGCCATGGGCCGCATGCTTTCGGCTACGTGAACGCATCAGAAAATCCCCTGGACCGCTTGGTTCGATACTGTGCATTCCCCGGGCTTCGGAGAGCCTTCTCGGGTGCTGCGCAGATCATCCTTTGAGGCGGGGCTCTTAGTCAACGATCGTTCAACAAGCCAGAGCCGCGTTGCAGGCGCGCAACGCTTAGAAGCGTCCGAGGCAGTCTCCGAGTGCGCGTCGCAAGGGTTCAAGCTCCTTCTCGAAGTGCCGCCAGTACCCGACGCCGGAAGTGTAAAGGGGCTGGCGCACCTGCTCGGCGCTAGCGGTGCGCACCGGGCGGCGCGTCTCGTGGAAGCTCAGGCACGCGGGCTCGAAAGCCAGCCCGCAGTGCTCGAGGAGCCGCCGGATGTTCGCTTCCGGATCGCGCACCAGCGCCTCGTACTGAACGTGCAGCACCTTGCCGGGCAGCACCTCATCCCAATGGTCCATGAGGGACAGATAGCAGCGGTAGTAACGCCCGAGGTCCTCGAGGTCGTAGCTGAATGCCTGCCCCTCGGCGAAGTGCTGCTTGAACGTGCTGAAGCAGGCGTCCATAGGATGGCGACGCGCGTCGATGACCGTGGCGCGCGGCAAGATGGCGTGGATCAGCCCGACGTGACTGAAATTATTCGGCAGCTTGTCGGTGAAGTGCTCTCGCCCGGAGCGCAGCGGCTCGGTCTCCTCGAGGTAGCGGTTGCCGAGGGCCGTCAGCTGCGGGGCGGAAGCCCGGCCCACCGTTTCGGGGTAGCCCGCGCGGTCGCTGGCGAGATCGTCGAACTGGCTGACGAAGTTAAGGATGTTCAGCAGCTCCATGGTGCCTTCCACCCGTGAGTGGCTGGCGAGGATCTGCTCGATGAGCGTCGAGCCCGAGCGCGGCAGCCCGACGATGAAGATCGGTGCGGGATCGGGATCGCCGCAGCCTTGGCGCGCCGCGAAAAACGCGGCATCGAAGAAGGTGCGGATGCGCGCGCAGCGGCGCTCGAAGCGTGCGATGTCGAACGGCGCATCGAGTCGGCGCAAGGCGTTGCCCTCGGCGTAGTGCGCGAATGCCTCGCGGTACTGCTCGCGCTGCTCGAGGGCCCTGCCGAGCGCGAAATGCAGCTGCGCCTCGTTGGAGAGCTTGCTCTTGTCGCCGGCGAGCAGCTGCTGCATGGCAGCGAGCTCTTCATCACTGAAGCTATAGTTCTTCAGATCTGCGAGGCTCCAGTAAGCCTCGGCACGGCCTGGATCCATCCGCAGGGCCGCCTTGTAGGAAGCCTCGCTCTCGGCTCGCCGGCCGAGCGTCTTCTGCACGTGCCCGGCGGACATGCGCAGCCCGACCTCATCGGGCTTCAGGCGCGCCGCGCGCTCGTAGGCTTCGAGCGCATCCTCATGGCGCAGGAGACGGATCTGCACTGCGGCAGTCGCGACCCAGGTTTGCGGACTCTCGGGCTCAATTCGCTGCAGGAGGCGCGCGGCGGCATCCGCCTCCTCGAGGCGCCCGAGCTGCACCAGCGCCGGGGCAAGACAGCGGTGCGCCAGCGGGACGTGGGCCGATTGCCTGAGCGCGTGACGCAGCAACCGCTCCGCATCCCGCGCGCGGTCGGCGGCGAGTGCCGTCGCCGCGAGTCCACAAAGCGCTGCGACGTGGCTTGGGTCCTCCCTCAGGATCTCGCGAAAAAGATCCTCGGCGCTCTTGCGATCGTCGGCGACCAGCGCTGCGGTCGCGGCCTCGATCCGGGTGCGCTGGGGGTCCGTGAGCCGCGCGCGCTCGAAGGCGACCCGTGCATCCTCGTACTGACCGAGGTCGACGAGCGTATCGCCGTACGCCAGCCAGGCGCGATGATGGCGCGGCGTCTTCTCGAGCACCGCGCGCAGCTGTTCGCGCGACTCCCCGGCACGACCGGCGCGCCGGTAGGCGCGGGCGAGGTCGACGCGCGCATCGGCAAAGTCGCTGGCGCGCGCGACGATGCGCTCGAGCGTCGCGATGCTCTCGGGAAGCTTCTCCTGGTCGAGCAGCGCGACGCCGAGGAGCCACTGACAATCGAGCTCGCCCGGGGCCTGCGCCTCGAGCGCCCGCAGCCAGGCTTCGGCGGTGGCCGCCCGGCCCTCGCGCAGCGCGGCGTGCGCCTGACGGCGGCGTTCCTCGAAGCTGCTGCGTACGTTCGGTGAGTTCATGGCTACCCGCGCCGGCGTGGACAGTTTGCCCCGGCGGCCGGTCCCGAGGCTACACTTCCGCCCCGGCGCACCGCCCCGGTGCGCTTACGCACCATAAGTCGTCGTGCACGTGAAACGCCCGTTGTTCCTTTCTCTCGTCCTGATCGTCTGCCTGCCGCTCAGCGCATGGGCGGGGCGCGCCCTCGTGCCCCAGGATTGGTATCGCTTCCAGGACGTGTCCGATCTCGAGATTGCGCCCGATGGGACTGCGGTAGCGTATCTCGTGACGAGCTACGACCGAGCCTCCGACGAAAGCCGCAGCGCACTGTGGGCCGCCGACTGGTCGGGCAAATCGCGCACGCAGCTCACCCGCGGCGAGAGCGTGAGTGAGCCACGCTTCAGCCCCGACGGGCGCTACCTGAGCTATCTCACGGCACGCCCGGCCGGCACCCCGATGCAGCTGTGGGTCCTCGATCGGCGCAGCGGCACGGCGCGAGCGCTGAGTCACTGCGACGGAGAGATCAGCGGCTACGCCTGGTCGCCCGATGGGGCCCGCGTGGTCGTGGCGATGCGCGCGGCGGAGAACCCGGGGTCACCGAGGCCCATCGTCGTCGACACCTTCCAGTTCAAGGACGAGGACGGCAGCTACGTCATCGGGCAGACACGCTCGCACCTGTACCTGCTCGACGTCGGCCGCGCTGGCTGCACGGCAATCACCCGTGATCCTGCGCGCTCGGACTCGAGGCCCGCATTCTCACCCGACGGGCGTCAGATCGCCTACGTGAGCAACGCGAATGGGACTGCGCACGAGGCCGCGACCGATGACATCTTCCTTCTCAGCGCGACCACCGGGGAGACGCCGCGGCGGCTGACCTCGAACTGGTCAGACGGGCTGCAGCGTCTCGCGTGGAGCCCGGACGGCAAGCTCATCGCGTTCATGCACGCAGACGATCCGAAAGAGGACGTCAGCATGCATCGCCTGGCGGTGTTCGAGCTCGGGACCGGGCGCGTCCGTGAGTTGAGCATGAGGGTCGACCGCACGGTGGTCTCGCCGCGTTTCTCGAGCGATGGTCGCTCGATGCTCTTTGCAGTGGAGGACG
Source organism: Steroidobacteraceae bacterium (assembly GCA_035516875.1). GTDB lineage: Bacteria > Pseudomonadota > Gammaproteobacteria > Steroidobacterales > Steroidobacteraceae > 13-2-20CM-66-19. The sequence continues at coordinate 1,023 of DATIZW010000066.1, read as the reverse complement.
ATGGCTTTCAGTACCCGGCGCAGGTCTCGCTCGACACCGGCGCCGTCACGCGCCTCGGCGGTCCGATGGTCGTTTCCGAGCTCGCGGCCGCAGCAGGGCACACCGCGGTGCTCGCTTCGACCGATACCGCGCCGTTCGAGGTGTTTGCGTTCGAGGCGGGCCGGCTGCGCCCCTTGAGCGCACACAACCAGGCGCTCTTCGCGGAGCTCTCGCTCGGGTCGGTCGCGGACATCGGTTTCAAGAGCCGCGACGGGACTGAGATCCATGGGCAGATCGTGAAGCCGCCCGGATTCGTGCCCGGGCGGCGCTATCCGACGATTCTCTGGATCCACGGGGGACCGGACGGTCAGGATGACCACTCGCTCACGCTCGAAAGCTACGGGCCGCAGCTCGAGCGACAGCTCTTCGCCACCCACGGCTACGTGGTGCTCGCCATCAATTACCGCGGCAGCACCGGGCGCGGTGGGGACTTTGCCCACGCGATCACCCGCGACTGGGGTCACAAGGAGGTCGAGGACCTCCTTGCCGGGGTCGACTACGCCATCGCGCAGGGCATTGCCGATCCCGCACGGTTAGGGGTCGGCGGCTGGAGCTACGGGGCTCAGCTTACCGACTATCTCATCGCGAGTGATACGCGCTTCAAGGCCGCTATCGCCGGCGCCGGCATCGCCAACCAGCTCGCCACGTACGGCTCGGACCCCTGGGTGGCGTCGGAGAATGCCGAGCTTGGTCCGCCCTGGCAGAACACCGCGCTGTGGCTCAAGATCTCCTACCCCTTCGTCCATGCCGACCGCATCCACACCCCCACCCTCTTCCTGCACGGTGACAAGGACTTCAACGTGCCGATGTCAGGCAGTGAGCAGATGTACCAGGCGTTGCGCACGCTCGGCGTGCCGACCGAGCTCATCGTCTATCCCGGGGAGATTCACACCCTCACCCGGCCGAGCTTCATGGTCGATTTTTATACCCGCTACCTCGCGTGGATGGAGCGCTATCTCGGCGCCGCACGCTGAGCTGCCAGAG
>DATIZW010000065.1:0-10270 GCA_035516875.1 Steroidobacteraceae bacterium | reverse complement strand
GCGCGCCGCGGGCATCGCGCTCGCGGCCATGACGCTCACCTACCAGGAGAGCGGAGCGCCGAGCTGGCTGTGGCTCGCCTTCCTCGCCACGCTCGCCCTGCGCCGCGCCGCGCCCGCGGGCCGCCCGCGCGCCCTGGCGAGGGTGGGGTGCGCCACGGCCTGTGTGGCGCTGCTGGCGGCGCTCATCCCGTTCGCGATCACCGAGGCACGTCTCGCGCTTTGCCCGCAGCTCGAAGCGCCCGCGCCCTCCGCTCCCCCGGCAGCGCAGGCCGACCTGCCGCAAACCCTAGGGAGCGTTCTGCGGCAGGCAAAACTCGCGGCGCCCCGCGAGCGATCGATCTCGGGTGCAGCCGCGCGGGCCTTCATCGAGCCCTACACGATCGCAGGGGCGATGCCAGGTGGAGCCGTCTTGTCCGCGGCAGCGCCGGTGAGCGCGCCTGTCGCCCCGGCGGCCGCTGCCGCGCAGGCCGACAGCAGCCGCTATGAGCCGGGGGCCGTCGTACAGGCAGGTCCGGGACTTCCGGGCTGGCGCTATCACGTTTATCCGTATGCCTGGAGCGGGCCGGTAGAGCCGAATGCCACCGTCCGGTTCGTCATCAGTCCGCCGTGGCTCACGAGCCTGTGGCGCGTGCTCGGGCTGGTGCTGTCCGCGCTGCTGCTCGCCGTGGTCGCAAAGCCGGAGCTGCCCGGGCTGCGGGCTGCATGGAATGCACGGCCACGCGGCCTCGCAGTGCTGCTCCTCGGTGCAGCGCTGTCAGTCGTTGCGACGCCGCGCGTGCACGCGGCAACGACGCCCGACCCGGCGCTCATCGATCAGCTGCGTGCGCGGCTTCTCGAGCCGCCCCGCTGCGCACCCGATTGCGCGGACGTCCTGGCGGCCGATGTGAGGGTTGTCCGCGGCCACCTCGACATCGCGCTCACCGTAAGCGCCCTCGATACGATCGGCCTCGCTCTGCCCGGTGCCGAGCCGAACTGGGCTGCGGAGGTCGTCGAGCTCGACGGCGGCGCCGCCGGCTGGGTGCAGCGCAGCCCCGAGGGCATCCGCTACGTAAGCCTAACGCCCGGACGCCACGTGGTCAGGATCGCGGGTCCGATCGCTTCGGTCGACGCACTGAGCGTTGCCTTTCCGGCGCGGCCGCGGCTGATCGATGTGAGCGCACCGGACTTCGACGTTGGCGGCGTTTCCGAACGGCACCTGACGAGCGGCGTGCTCGAGCTCATGCGGCGACACGTCGTCACGGCAAGCGCCGCGTCGCGACAGGAGGAATTTCCACCCTTCGTCGACGTCGATCGGCTGTTTCACATCTCGCACCAGTGGACCATCGATACGACCGTCACACGCATGGCCCCGCGCGCGGCTGCCTTCACCGTGAGTCTCCCGCTGCTTGCGCAGGAGGCAGTGGTCACTGCGGGTGTCACCGCGAGTGACGGCGTAGTCAAGGTCGGCCTCGGTGCCGGCGAAGAGCGCGTGGCACTCACCTCGATCCTTCCTCGTGCCGATGCACTGGAGCTTGCGGCGCCGCGCGACGCTCCCTACGCAGTGCATTGGCGTTTCGAGGTCGCTCCGAGCTGGCACGTCGAGTTCAGCGGCCTGCCCGCGGTGGCGCCGGCGACGGCCACGGGCGTGTGGACCTTCGAATATTACCCACGACCCGGCGAGCACCTGGCCGTCCGCGTGACGCGCCCGGGCGCCTCGAGCGGCGGCGCACTCGCGTTCGATCACGCCGAGTTACATACGGTCGCCGGTCCTCGCTCGAGCGACACCACGCTCGTGCTCGACTACCGAAGCACGCAGGGAGGACGTGAGACGCTGCGCCTGCCGGCCGCGGCGACGGTAACGAAGGTGCTGAGCGACGGTGAGCCACTCGCGCTGCGTCCCGAGCACGGCGAGCTGTGGCTGTCGGCACTGCCTGGAAGGCACCGCTGGCTGATCGGCTGGCAAGCGCCGAGCGGCGCGCAGCTCCTCACGCGCGCCCCGACGGTTGCCCTCGCCTCTCCCGCCGCCAATCTCGAGCTGTCGTTACAGCTCCCCGAGGACCGCTGGGTGCTCTACACGTTCGGTCCGGCTGTCGGCCCGTCCGTGCTCTATTGGAGCGAACTGTCGCTCTTCCTCCTCGTGGCCGCTCTCCTCGGGCGCTCGGCGCTTACCCCGCTGCCGATCCGGGACTGGCTGTTGCTCGGGCTCGGTCTGTCGACCTTCTCATGGGCAGTGCTCGGCCTCTTCGTGCTCTTCGTTTTGACCTTCCACTGGCGGGCACGCATCGCTCCTCCCGACGATCCCACGCGCTTCAATCTGCTGCAGGCTGGCACGGCGGCACTTGCCGTCATCGCGCTCGCCGCGGTGATCGCCGCGGTACCCGAGGGGCTCCTCGCGCACCCGGACATGCGCATGGCTCCGTCCACGTATTCAGGAGAGCTCGCCTGGTTTGTCGATCAGGCAGCCGGCCTGCTGCCCTCTCCGGGCGTTCTCTCCGTCCCACTTTGGGTCTACAAGGCGGCGATGCTCGCCTGGGCCTTGTGGCTCTCCTTCGCGCTCACGCGATGGACCCGCTGGGCGTGGCAGGTGTATGCCCGTGACGGGTTGTGGAAGAGCGCCGGCAGGCGCAGCCCACGGCCACCGCTCGAGGGCGAGGCTGCAGGGATTGCGACCGAGTGACTCAGTGCGGCGAGAGACTCGCCGCGCGACGCTCGGCGTCGTACGCATCGGTATTGCGCCCGCGCGCGCGCAAGGAGTCGGCGATCAGCCGCCACGCCGAGGCCTGCGCGGCCGGATCACCGGTGGCGAGCGCGAGGGCCTTGCGTCCGAGCGCGTCGGCCTGGACCGCGTTGCCCTCCGAGAGGTGAACGCGGCCGAGCTCGATCCACACCAGCGGGTTGTCGGGCTCGATGCGCACCGCGCGCTCGAGTGTGGCCGCCGCGGGCCCGTAGTCTCCACCGCCCGCCTGACGTTGTGCCTGCGCGACCAGTGCCGTCGTCGCGGGCCCGAGGTGGAATTGCCTGGCGGGTGCTGTCGAGGGCCGCTCGCCCGGGGCAGTACCGGCCGCGGGCGGCATGGCCGTCGAGGGGGTGCCCTGGCTGGCGGGCGGACCTTGCGCGGGGTTTTGCGGCGGCGCCGGGGGCGCCGGGCCTTGCGTCGCACAGGCCGAGAGCGAGAGCGCTGCGACGGCACCCACTACCGCACCGATCGAGGGTCGCTTCGGCATCAGTGCACCACGCCCTGCAACCACTGTTGCGCGCGCTGGATCAACGTCTCGGCCGGATTACCGGGGTGCACCGGGTCGGGCAGCCGGCACCCCGGTCGTACCGGCAGCGCTGCGCTCTCGGGTACCGCGACCGCCACGATGTCGTCGGCGCATCCCGGCACAACGCGCAGACCGGTCGGATAGTCGATCTGCACCTCGGCGAGCGACTCCGGGATCGGGGCGGTCCAGGAGCTGGTGCCGAGTCCCGCCATGATGTGCGCCCATACCGGCAGTGCGCCCGCCGAGCCGGTAAAGCCCGTCGGCTCGTCGTCGTCGTAGCCGACCCAGACCACGGCGAGGTGACTGCCGGAGAAGCCGGCAAACCAGCTGTCGCGATACTCGGACGAGGTTCCGGACTTGCCGGCGACCACCAGCTGTGGCGGCAGCAGCGCGCGCGCCGCCCGCCCGGTGCCGTGGTTCATCACCAGCACCAGCATGCGATTGAGCTGGTAAATCACCTCGGGCGAGGCCACGGGGGTCACCTCGAGCGGAAAGGCTTTCAGCGGCTTACCGTCCGCGCTCACCACGGCGCGCACCGCGCGCAGCGGGTTGCGAAAGCCGCCGTTGGCGAGCCCGTTGAAGAGCTGCGCAGCCTCGAGCGGCGTCACATCGATCGCACCGAGCAGCATCGCCGGCACCTCGGCCGGGTGCTGCGGCAGCCCGAAGCGCTCGAGGGTCTGCGCGACCTTCGGCAGCCCGAGGTCGAGTCCCACCCCGACGGTGGCGAGGTTGAGCGACTCGGCGAGCGCACGGACCACGGGCACGGGCCCATAGACCTCGCGGGTGAAGTTCTCGGGCTTCCAGTGCCGGCCGTTGACGAGCTTGAGGTCGACGGGAGCATCCTGGACCACGGTGGCGGCGCTGTAACGCCCGCTCTCGAGTGCCGTCAGGTAGATGAAGGGCTTCACCAGTGAGCCCATCGAGCGGCGCGCATCGAGCGCGCGATCGAACCCGTCGTAGCCGACGTCACGTCCGCCCACGATGGCGATGACCTCCCCACTCTGTGGCGCGGTGATGACCACGGCTCCCTCGAGAGCGGCGCCTGGATTCTTGCGCAGCCGATCGAGGCGGGCGAGCTCGTGCTCGAGCGCGTGCTCGGCCTGATCCTGGGCACGCGGGTCGAGGCTCGTGTAGATGCGCAGGCCCGCCTCGGTGAGGTCGGCCTCGTGATAGTCGCGCCGCAACGTGCGACGTACGAAGTCGAGGTAGGCGGGATAGTAGGCGCCGGCAGGCCGGCGGGTCACCCCGAGCGGCCGGCGGGTCGCGGCATTCGCATCCGCCTGGCTGACAACGTCCTGATCGGCCATCTCCTTGAGCACCAGATTACGCCGCGCGAGTGCGCGCTCGGGATGGCGACGCGGGTCGTAGTAGGACGGACCACGGACGATCGCCACGAGCAGTGACAGCTCCGACAGGTCGAGCTCGGTGAGCGGCTTGCCGAAGTAGAACTGGCTCGCGAGCCCGAAGCCGTGAATGGCGCGATCACCGTCCTGGCCGAGGAAGATCTCATTGATATAGGCATTCATGAGATCCGCCTTGGTGAAGTGCGCATCGAGCGCGATCGCCATGACCGCCTCGCGAATCTTGCGCGAGAAGGTCTGACGCGAGCTGAGGAAGTAGCTGCGCACCAACTGCTGGGTGAGCGTGCTGCCGCCCTGTTCGATCTGCCGGGCACGCATGTTGACCCAAGCGGCGCGCAGCATCGCCACCGGATCGACACCGTGATGGGTGTCGAACTTGCGGTCTTCCACCGCTTTGAGCGCCGCCGGCAGGAGTGGTGGCACCTCGGCAGGAGCGAGTACGATGCGATCCTCGCCGTGAATCGGGAAGATGCTGCCGATCAGGAGCGGTTCGAGCCGCAGCACCGGCAGCTCCTGCCCCGCCCCATCGCGCAGTCCGGTGATACCGTTCGCCGCGCTCGTGATGCCGAGCAGCTGCGCCGGGCGGGACTCGTCGGCGAAGCGCGCCGGCCGCAGCGCCACGTCGATGCGCTCGCCCTGTACGTGATAGGTCCCCGGATGATCGACACGCTCGGCGCGCCGGTAGTGCAGCCGCTGCAGCTCCTGCTCGAGCTCACCCTGGGTCAATGCGAGTCCCGCGTAGAGCTCGAGCGGTGCCGCGTACACCTGTGCCGGCAGCGTCCAGCGCCGTCCCTCGAACTGCTTCACCACCAGTCGATCGAGGTACAGCACGTAGAATGCGGCGCCGACGAGCGCGGCGCCGAACGTGAGCAGGGCGATCCGCCTCAGGTGAGAAGCTCGGCTCAGATGAACAGCTCCGCCGCGGGCGCGCGCAGGTTGTAGTGCGAGCTCATCGCGTGTCCGTACGCGCCGGCGTTGGCGATCAGCAGCACGTCGCCTTCACGTGTCGGGGGCAGCAGCCGGTCGTGGCCGAGGACGTCGGCACTCTCGCAGATCGGGCCGACGATGCTGAGCAGCTCGCTCGAGCGCTCCTCGGCGCGCGTGAGGTTCGCGATCTCGTGATAGGCGCCGTAGAGCGCGGGCCGGATGAGCGAGTTCATGCCGGTGGCGACGCCCACGAAGCGCATCTCGCCTTTCGTCTTGAGCTGCGTCACGCGGGCGAGCAGCACGCCGGCGACCGCCACCAGGAATCGGCCGGGCTCGAGCCACACCTCGAGATGCGGATGCTCGGCGCGCACCGCGGTGAGGAGCGTGTCGAGCTTGGCGAGATCGACACCCGGCTGGTCGGCATGCTCGGGCACGCCGAGGCCTCCGCCGACATCGATGATGCGCAGCCCCTCGAAGGCGCTCGCCGCCTGCGCCAGCAGCCGCGCGGTGTGCTCCCAGCTGGTCACGTCGAAGATGCCGCTGCCGACGTGTGCCTGCAGCCCGACCACCCGTACCGCGCGCTCGCGCAGCTGCGCGGCGAGCGCGGGGAGCTCCGCGAGCGGCAGGCCGAACTTCGAGCGGCTGCCGGCGGTGCGCACGTGCGAGTGGTGGCCGCGGCCGACGCCGGTGTCGATGCGCAGGAAGATCTCGCGCCCACGGAAGAGTTCCGGCCAGGCAGCGAACGCGTAGGCATTGTCGACGGTGACGCGCACTCCAGTGCCGAGCGCCCAGGCGTACTCATTGCGCGGCGCGAAGTTCGGCGTATAGAGGATGCGCTGCGGCTCGAGGCCAGGGAACAGCTCGAGTGCGCGCTCGGCTTCGCCGCGCGAGACGCACTCGAACTCGATGCCCTCGGTGTGCAGCACGCGCAGCAGCTCGGGGTGCGGGTTGGCCTTCATCGAGTAATGCACGCGCGACAGCGAGCCGAGGCGCCGCAGTGCGCGCGCCGCAGCGCGCACCACCGTGAGATCGTAGACGAATGCAGCGTCGCGCTCGCCGAGCGCGGCGAGCAGCTGCGCCCGCCGCGCCCGCCACCAGGGGAGCACGGCGCGAGCGCGCGGCTCGGGCTGCGAGAACAGCTGCTGCCAGGTCGGGCCGAGCACCTTGTCACCCGGCACCGGGCGGATCAGCAGCTCGTGCAGCTGTTCGACCAGCCGATCGCCCTGGTTCTCATCGACCACGAAGGTGAAGTTGAGGTCGTTGGCCGCCTGGCTGACCAGATAGATCTTCTGCTCCTCGAAGAACTCGAAGGCACCGCCCAGCTGGTGCAGGATCGCGCGGATGTTGCGGCCCACCAGACTTACCGAGGCGCACGGGCCGATCACCTGCACGCGGCACAGCCTTGCTAAGTCCGCCACGAGATCCGCCACCAGCGTGTTGTCGAGCGTATTGGCGGCCGGGTCGAGCGACACCGTGACGTTGGTCTCCGAAGTCGAGACCAGGTCGATCGACATGCCGTGCTGCTTGAACACCTGGAACGCATCGGCGAGGAACCCGACCTGGTGCCACATGCCGGGGCTTTCCAGCGAAATGAGCGTGATGCCCTTCTTGGTGCATACCGCCTTCACCTGGGCGCTGCCGTCGTCCACTTCCGCCGCCAGCACCGTGCCGGGCAGATGCGGGGCCTGTGTTGCGTACACGTGCAGCGGGATGCCGTACTGGCGCACCGGCAGGATGCAGCGTGGATGCAGCACCTTGGCGCCGCTCGTGGCGATCTCCTGCGCCTCGTCATAGTGCAGCGTACGCAGCAGCCGCGCGCTCGGCGTGGCGTGCGGGTTGGCGCTGAAGAGCCCGGGCACGTCGGTCCAGATCTCGAGCCTCGAGGCCGAGAGTTTCGCGGCGAAGTAGGCGGCCGAGGTATCCGAGCCGCCACGGCCGAGGAGCACCGTGTTGCCGTCGTCATCGGCGGCGATGAAGCCCTGGGTGACGACGAGCGGCGCGCCGCGCTCGAGCTCGCCGCGCAGCTTCTCATCCGGGGCAAAGCCGCACACCGCCGAGAGCATGCTCGCCTTCGCCGAGCCGCCGTGGCGCTCGGCACGCAGCATGAGGCGGGCGTCGGCCCAGCGGACCTCGAGCCCGCGCGCACCGAGGAAGCGCGCCCCGATCTGCGTCGCCATGAGCTCCCCGCTCGAGAGCACGCGCGCGCGCGTGCGATCGCTCACCTCGTGCACCAAGGCAATCCCGGCGGCGATCTCGCGCAGCTCCGCGAGCTGCCGCTCGACGTCCTCGCCGAGCGGAACGCCGAGCTCGGTGGCGAGGTGGCGATGGCGCTCCTCGATGGCGCGCAGTTCCTCCTCGCCCGCCTGGGCAATCGCGGCATCGAGGACTCGCTCGAGGCGATCGGTGATCCCGGAGACGGCGGAGTGCACGATGAGCACGCGGGCGCCCGCGGCGAGTCGCTCGGCGGCCACCAGCGCAATGTTGGTCCAGTTCGTGAGGCTCGAGACACTCGTGCCGCCGAACTTCAGGACGATCCACGACGAGGGCGTACGGATCACGGCTCATTCCTCAGGCGGTGCCGCGGCGGCGCGCGGCGGGGACGCAGGCGGGAAGCGCCCGGGTGAGACGCGGGCGGGCGGGAAACGGGCTCTAGAGCTCGTCGTCGAAGTCCTTCAGGTCTTTCTCGAGCTTTCGGTCCGCCAGCACTTCCTCGAGCCGGCTCCAGGCAGCCTTGCCGCGCTTGCCCTGCGTACGGGCACGCTTGTCCACGCGGTCGAGCAGCCGGTCGTACTCGTTGCCGTCCTCGGTGGGGCCGGTCAGGAATTCCTCGTCGAGATCGAAGCTCTCGTTGTCCCGTTCCGCCATCTGGGAGTGCAAATCCTGAATTAATTCAAAGACTAACGTGCCAAAGCCGGCACGAACAAGGCTGCGAACTATAGCCGATTCGTGCCAGCGATCAACTTTTGACCGCCGCGAGCGCTTTTCGGTCGTCGTGGCCGCGGCGGGCTCAGGGCTGATCGGTGCGGTCGCGCACGATCACCGGGGCGCCACGGCTCAGGCCAAGCCCGTCGGCGGCGCTGTTCTCGGCGCGCGCGATCTCGACGACGCCGAAGGAGTTGACGAGCGCCAGGTACTCCCCCGGGCGGGTGTCGCCGTAGGTGCGCAGCAACGGGAAGGCGTGATTCCCGGCATGCACCAGCGGCAGGCGGAAGCGCTCGATGAGCGAGGCATCGATGTTGGAGATGAGATTGCCGAAGTGATCGATGGTGATCACCACTCCGGTGACGCTGCGGGCCTCGACGCTGGGATCATCCACCCACGAGGGCACGAGCGTGCTCATCGTCTCGCCGAGGTCTTCGACACGAACGCGACCGGCGGCGAGCTCGGCGGCGAGCGGGGCGAAAATGTCGCGCCCATGGAACGTAGCGCTCGGCCGCTGCACGCCGAGGTGCGAGAGCTCAGCGCTCCCGACACGCACGATGAGTGCATCGCCCGCGCGGCTCACCAGTGGCGCGAGCAGCCCGTTGTCGGGCGCGATGAAGTAGTGGCCCGCGGCGCGTACCACCACGATGTTGCGCGAGGTACCGACGCCCGGGTCCACCACCGCGATGTGCACCGTCCCCACGGGGAAGTAGCCGAACGCCCGCGCCAGCCAGAAACCCGCCTCCGCGGGCCAGTGCACCACGATCTCGTGAGTGAGATCGACGATGTGCGCCTGCGGGAAGCGCGTCAGGATGCAACCCTTCATCACGCCGACGAACGGTCCCTGGTGGCCAAAGTCCGTCGTGATGGTGATGACGCCAGAGCTCACGGGAACGGGCCCGGTCTGTGCGGCCGCTCAGCTTCGCGCATTGCGGCCGACGCCTTTGCGGCCCCCCTCCGCACAAGTGCGGCAGCGGTCCGTATAGGGCACGGCGGCGAGACGCTCCGGCTCGATGTCCTCACCGCACACCGCGCAGGTCGTGTACCGCCCGCAAGCGAGACGGCGCAGTGCGGCCTCGACCTGCTGCAGCTCGGCCTGTGCGGAGCTGGAGATCGCACCGAGCACGTCGTCGTTCTCGCGCTGGGTGACCTGCTCGGCAAAATCCGCGGACAGCGGGTCCGCTTCGTGACGCGCTTCGGCGTTCGCGTCGCTCGCGCGCTGGCGAAGCTCGTCCCGGCGCTTGAGCAGTCGCTCCCGTACCGCATTGGTGTCCACGTCCGTCCCCCCGGGGAAGAATTCGCTCTTCAGGATGGCCGCTGATTGCGGCGCTTGTCCTCGAGCCATTGTTGCAGCTTATCGAAGGGCTCGATGAACTTCGCCACGCCCTCGCGCTCGAGCTGCTGCGCGATGGCCTCGAGGTCGACGTCGAGCCGCTCGAGCCCCTCGCGCGCATCGCAGCCTTCGGCAATGTGGCGCTCGAGCCGCAGCTCCGGCCGGCCGAGGCGCCGGTAGGTGTTGAGCGTCTCGAGCGGCATCGTGTTGACGGTTCCCGGCACCACCAGCTCCTCGACATACTTGACCGGGCTGTAGCTCGGGTCCTTGGTCGAGGTCGACGCCCACAGCAGCCGCTGCGGTCGCGCCCCGCGGGACACCAGGCGCTGCCACTCATCCCCCGCGACCGTCTCCTCGTAGATCTCGTAGGCACGGCAGGCACTGGCGATTGCCGCCTTGCCACGCAACGCGCGTGCGGCCGGCTGGCCGTGCGATGCGAGGCCGTCGAGCACCTTGTCGACCGCGGTATCGATGCGGCTGAGGAA
>DATIZW010000064.1:0-3754 GCA_035516875.1 Steroidobacteraceae bacterium | reverse complement strand
TCTGGCAGGTTGCCGCCACGAGTCCGAGGAGCCAGGGTACGTTCAGCTTCGCGGCGACCGCGATGCTCTCCCAGGGGGCGCCCTTCTTTCCGGGCTCCTGGCACCAGGGCAACGGCGGGCGCTTCTCGGTAGGGCTGCAGTCGGCGAGCGTCGTCACCGCGGTGTTCGCCAGGACTCACGGAGACGCGCCGCGTGCCATCAGCGAGCTCGCCGCAACGCTCGGCGGCTACGCGCAGCGCGTCGAACGGCTCGCGCGGCAGGTCGAGGCGCGCAGCGGCTGGAAGTACTGGGGCTTCGACAGCACGCCCGCACCGATGAAGGACGATTCGATCGGGGTGGCGATGGAAGCCTTCGAGCCGTCGGCCCTCGGCTCGCCCGGCTCGCTCACCGCGGCGTACGTGATCACCGAGGCGCAGCGGCATATCTCCGGTGTCCGCGTCGGCTATGCCGGGCTCATGCTGCCGGTGCTCGAGGATGCGCGTATCGCTCAGCGCTGGAGCGAAGGGGTCATCGGCATCGATAGTCTCCTCGCCTACTCGGCGGTGTGCGGCACCGGGCTCGACACCGTGCCGCTACCCGGAGACGTCACCGAGGCGCAGCTCACGCGCATCATCGGCGATGTCGCCGTGCTCGCTTTCAAGTGGCACAAGCCGCTCACGGCGCGGCTGCAGCCGGTGCACGGGCGCAGCGCCGGGGAGATGAGCGCGTTCGACGATCCTTACCTGGTGAACGCGAAGCTGCAGCCGCTGCGCTAACGGTACCCTTACGCACGAGCCGCCGGCGATCTCGTTTCGGCGTTGCGCGGGCTCGACGATCCTGGGCATGGGTCGCTACCGGCTCGCTAGAGCGCCGGCGCGCCGGCGCCATCGTTCGGCTCCAGCCCGACGTCGGCCGCGGCCGCGCGCCGCCGGTCGTACTCGAGATCGATCGAGCGGCAGGCGAGGAGGTAAACACCGGCGGCCACCGGGAGTCCCACCATCATGGCAATGTCGGCACCGCCGAGCGCCCGCGCCACCGGTCCGGCGTAGATCGAGGTGCTGAAGAACGGAATCATCACGACGAAGCCGACCAGGTAGGCGATGAGACCGCGCCAGTTCCAGTGGCCGTACATTCCGGCCGGGTTGAAGATCTCGCGGATCGAGTAGTGTCCCTTGCGCACCAGGTAGAAGTCGACCAGGTTGATCGCCGTCCACGGCGTGAACAGGTACAGGAGCAGCGCCAGATAGTCCTCGAAACGATTGACGAAGTCGGTCGATGAGATCACGGCGATCGCGCAGCTCGCGAGAAAGGCCACCAGCAGGCTCACCAGGCGCTTACCCGCGGTGCAGGCGAGCGGCCTCACGGTGTCGGCGACGCTCAACAGCGTCAGTGATGCGCCGTAGAAGTTGAGCGCGGAGATCGTGACGAGGCCGAGCAGCGCGGCGAACAGCAGCACCTTGCCGAAACCCGGCAGCACTGCATCGGCCGCATCTTCCATGGCGGCGGCCACATCGAGCTTCGGCGCCGCCGCCGCGGCCACGGTGCCGACCAGCATCATCCACGCCCCGCCGACGAATGCGCCGAGATAGGTCCACCAGAACGATTCACGCACGCCGACGTCGCGCGGCAGATAGCGCGAGTAGTCTGACACGTAGATCGACCAGCTCAGCTGGTAGGCGGCGGCGGCGAAGAGCTCCGCGAGGAACGGCACCGTGTGAAAGCCGTGCGCATCCCACTGGGCCGCGGGAAATTTGAGCTGGAACAGGGCACCCACGGAGAACACCGTCAGCATCGCGATCATCATGTAGGCGAAGCCGCGCTGCGCCAGGTGGATCTTGTCGTAGCCGACCGCGGCCAGCACCACCGCGAGGAGCGCAAACAGCACCATCGCAGTCGCGGAGGTCGCAGCGACGGCGGGCGTCAGCTGGTGCAGCGCCTGTGCCGCCAGCACCTGGTTGAAGGCGTTGTAGCCGATGTAGGCGACCAGGGCGACCCCCCACACCAGCAATGCCCCGGTATAGCCGAATTGCGGCCGCGACTGGATCATCTGCGGCAAGCCGAGCTGCGGGCCCTGCGTGGAGTGGAAGGCCATGAAGAAGGTGCCGAGCAGGCAGCCGAGCACCACCGCCACGGACGTCCACAGCAGTGTGCCGCCGAGGGTAATGCCGAGCGCGCCGACGGCGAGGGTCGCGAGGTGCGCATCGCCCGAGAACCACACCGGCCACAGGTGCCAGACCTTGCCGTGCCGCTCGGCGAGCGGCACGTAGTCGATCGAGCGCGTTTCGATGAACGTGCCGCGTCCCATGTTCGATCCGCCCGCGTCGGGCGAATGTTATGAAGTCACCATTATGAACGCGCGGCGCGCCGCGGCCGCACCTCGTAACCGGGCACTTTCGGCTCGTCGTCGACGATCTGCGCCGGGAATCCTTCGCCCAGCACCCGCAGGCCGCAGGCGTCCTCGAGTCGCCGGATGATGTTCGGCGAGAGCTCGCGGGCGCCGTAACGGCGGGCGCCGTCGCGGAAGATCTCGAGCACCAGCGGCGACAGCTCGAGCGGCACCCGATGCTGTCGCGCCAGGGCGTCGAACAGCCCGACGTCCTTGATGACGAGGTCCATGGTGAAGTTGATGTCGCGGCTGCCGTTGAGGATGACCTGCGACTCGGTCTCGTGCACGAACGAGTTGCCCGAGGAGATGCGGATCGCCTCGTAGGCGGTGTTCAGGTCGAGTCCCGCCGCCTTCGCCACCGTGAGTGCCTCGGCAAGCGCGATGAGGTGCACGGTGCAGAGGTAGTTGGTGAGAACCTTGAGCTGCGAGGCGCTGCCGAGCGGACCGGTGTGGAGGATGCGCTGGCCGAGGATCGCCAGTACCGGCAGCACGCGCTCGAAGGCCGAGCGCGTGCCCCCGGCGAAGATGGAGATGTTGCCCGTGGCGGCGCGGTGGCAGCCGCCCGACACCGGGCAGTCCATTGCCGCGGCGCCGCGCTCCGCCACTCGCGCTGCGAGTCGTGTGACCTCGGCGTAGTCGGTGGTACTCATCTCGAGCCAGATCTTGCCGGGCGCAAGTCCCGCGAGAACCCCGTCGGCAGCCTCCATGACCTCAGCGCACACGGCGGGGGAGGGCAGGCAGGTGATCACGAGGTCGGTGCGCGCGGCGAGCTCGCGCGGTGAGGCCGCCGCGTGCGCGCCGCGCGCCACGAATGCCGCGACCCGCGCGGTATCGAGGTCGCGGACCGTGAGGTCGACGCCGTGGCGCTGCAGGTTGCCGGCGAGCTGGCTGCCGACGTTGCCAAGGCCAATGAAGCCGATGCGCATGTTGTTCATGCCGATGACGCCTCCCTCATCGATGCGTAAGCGACCCGCCGGCACGGCACGACCCCGACCAAGCCTGCGTTGCCGCGCAAAAATGCCCGGGCCGCCCACGGCGGTCAAACGAAGCGTGCCACCCAACCGCTCGCGCGCGTGCGCGGGTATTCTTGGCGGGATATGAAGCAAATCGCGCCGGTCGACATGCTGCCCGCACGCGAGCCGCGCTCCGGCCGCATATACGTACTGATCGACACGCCCGCTGGCAGCCGCAACAAGTACAAGTACGACGCTGATCTCGGCGTATTTCGCATCAGTCGCGTGCTGCCGGTCGGCATGCAGTTCCCCTACGACTTTGGCTCGATCCCGCAGACGCGCGCAGCGGACGGCGATCCGCTCGATGTACTGGTGCTCGGGCTTGCGCCGAGCTTTCCGGGCTGTCTCGTCACGGCGCGCCTCGTGGGTGTCCTGC
>DATIZW010000063.1:0-12917 GCA_035516875.1 Steroidobacteraceae bacterium | reverse complement strand
ACACGTGGTCCATCTTCGCGACCTGCGCCTCATCGAGCGTCGCCTCGGGCGTCGGGTAATAGGCACAGGTGTAGGCCATGGTACTGCCGAGCCAGAGCTCGTAGAACTCATTGCCGATGTCGTAGTGGTGATGGATGTTGTCACGCGAGCCGGTCAGCGTGTTGAAGTGCGGGCGGCGCAGCGTGCTTGCCGCGCGCCGCAGCAACGAGTCGCGCTTACCCGTCGCGCGTCCGGCGTGGTAGACGGCCTCGAGCAGCTCGATGAGACTCCCCTCGATGGTGACGTCGCCGTTGCTGTAGGCATCGCCGAAGCGCATCGCCGGATCGGCGATTACCGAGAGGAGCGTCGCGCGGCTGGCGAACGTGACGCGCGCCACGGGGGACGCTCCCGGGGGCCCGACGCGGGCACCATTGCGCACTGCCAGCTCGACCGGCGGCGAGCCGAGGTGCGACTGCAGCCGCCTGAGCAGCCAGCGGTCGAACCCATTACCCTCCGCGCCAGCCTGCGCGGGCAGCGCCGGGGTCACCGGTGCTGGCGCCATCCCCGGGGCACCTTTTTCGGCAGATGCCAGGCTCTGCTCGACGGCGTTCACGACTCGCCTCCAACCACTTCAGGAACGGTTAATTTAGCACGGGCCACCCCGGTGATCCGTCGGTGTTGTGGCCGGTCGCCGCCGGGCGCCGCAGACCCGCCTCGGCGGGTCGCCGCCCGCGCGGGCGGCCCGTCACGCTGACGTTCCGGGGCCGCCTCATTTGGCGGGCGTCGGTGCCTGAGGCGCCGCCGGTGACTTGCCGGCGCGCCCCGACCAGAAGTGCCGTTCGCGCGAGAGGCCCGACTTCGCATCCGCCGCGCTCAGTTCCTTCGCCTCCTTACCGGCCTGGTACGACACCGCCTTGCGCAACTGGCCCTCGGGTGTCAGGAGATAGGCCACCGTCGCCGCCGTCTTCGCGTTGACGTTGAAGATGACGAGGTCGGCGTGGTTGGCCACGCTGACGTTGAACGTCCGCACCACCTGCCCGTCCTTGGCGAGGAGCTGGCGCACCTCGGTCCCCTCACCGCCCTTGGCAAATCCGAAGGCCACCGACACGGTGGGCGGCAGACGCGACAGGAAGCCGGAATCGAGCGCCTGCTGGGCGAGCGCCTGGGCCCAGTCGGTTGCGGCCTCGAGGCAGGCGATGAGGGCGACGCCGGCGATGAGCGTCATCGCTTGCGTGAGGGGTGAGTGTGGTCTCATGGGGATCTCCTCTGGCCGGCGGACGGTGGCCTCGCCAGCGTCTGGTTCAAAAGCGTAGCGAGGCGCGCCCCGGCAAGCAGCAGTCGCTCGCGCACGATCGCCTCGGCCTGCTCCCGGTAGGCGCTGTCGAGCACCACGATCCCGGCAGGCGCGGAGTTGCAGGCGAAGCCGCCGTAGCGGTAGGCGATGTTGCGCGCCAGGTGGTTCGATTCGGAGGCCCAGCCGTCGGGGGAGCCCTGGCCCGCGTCGGCGGCGAGCGCGTGCGCCTCGGCGGCAAGCGCGTCGATGTCGCTCGGCGGCTGCTGGTGGCCGCGGGTGTGCAGTGCCAGCGTCACCAGGTCGTTGTCCCAGAGGCGGTGCAGATTCTCACGGCCGCGTGTCTTGACGCCCTCGAGCGCCACGGCCACGCGGTTGCCGCCGTGATCGTCGTTGTCGGCGGCGTGCAGCGGTTGGTGGATGTCGCCGAGGAGGTGCACCACCCATTTGAGTGCCTCGTCGCGCTCGCGGGGCGTCGCACGGGTGTCGGCGAGCACGGCGATGAGGCGCTTGAGCTGCTCGGTGTTGCATTGGCCGTCGGGACAGTAACGCGACTTGGGCTCACTCCCGCAGACCGGTATGTCGTCGTAGTGCCAGGCCTGACGGTCTGCGGGCGTGCCGCGGATCTCGTCCGCCCATACTGAGACCGATTCCAGCGTCGTACGCCCGGAGGGGTCGCCGAACTTGTCCCGGTCGTCGGCCAGTATCGCCGTCACTGCCTCGCGCGCCTGCGGCGTCAGCAGCCGGTCCGCGATGGCACCCACGGTACGATGTCCCTGCGGCCCCCAGGCCTGCGTCGGCAGGCTCGAGGCGGCCAACAGTGCCGCTGCCACCGGGGCAGTTACTTTCATCGCTCACGTCCTTACTCGAGGCAAGACAGCCAGCGCTCACTCGGTGAACCGCAGTATTCACGCGGCACGGCGCGAGATTCAACGCGTGGCCTTCGTGTAGACTTCCCCGCCCACGGGGCCGCCGGGACACCACCCGGCAAGAGGGAAAAACCAACACATGATCTCCAACGCGTGCGTTGCGCATCGCTGTTTCGCCCGCCGTGCTGTCACTCGCCGGTGCTTGCCGCTCACGGCCGCGGCCACGGCGCTCCTCGCGGGCGCCTGCTTCGCCGCTGGCTGCCTCGCGAGCGCCGCCGACCCGCAGCCGCCCGACTCAGGCCTCGACTTCGCCGGCATCGACCGGGCGGTCAAGCCGGGCGATGACTTCTTCGCCTACGCGAACGGCGCCTGGCTCAAGACCGCGGAGATTCCCCCCGATCGCAGCGCCTGGGGACCGGACGAGAAGCTGGCCGAGCTCACCGACGAGCGAAACGCCGAGCTCATCCGCAATGCGGCCTCCGCGGCGCCGGGATCGGAAGCGCGCAAGGTTGGCGACTACTACGCGAGCTTCATGGACGAGACGGCCATCGAGCAGCTGGGCTTGAAACCGCTCGCGGAGGGACTTGCGCACATTGACGCCATCGGCGATCGCACGGCGCTGGCGCGCGCCCTCGGCGAGACGCTGCGCGCCGACGTCGATGTGCTCAATGCCACCAACCTCTATACGGAGAATCTCTTCGGCCTGTGGGTGGCGCAGGACCTCGACGATCCCAAGCGGTACTCGCCCTTCCTGCTGCAGGGCGGCTTAGGACTGCCCGATCGCGACTACTACCTGAGTCCCTCAGCCAAGATGGCCGACATCCGCGCGAAGTACCAGGCGCACATCGCCACGGTGCTCACGCTCGCGCACATCGCCGCTGCGCAGACCAAAGCTGCCGCGATCTACAAGCTCGAGCACTCGATCGCCGCAACGCACTCGAGCCGCGAGGAGTCGGAGGACGTTCGCAAGGGCGACAACCACTGGGCGAGCACGCAGTTCGCCAAGCGCGCCCCGGGCCTCGACTGGACGGCGTTCTTTGCCGCCGCCGGCCTCGCGGCGCAGCGCGACTTCGTCGTCTGGCAGCCGGGCGCGGTCACGGGGATGTCGGCGCTCACCGCGAGCGTGCCGCTCGAGACCTGGAAGGACTGGCTGCGCTTTCACCTGATCGAGAGCGAAAGCGCCTACCTGCCCAAGGCCTTTGTCGAGGAGCATTTCGCCTTCCACGGACGGCTGCTCTCGGGCACACCGCAGCTGCGTCCACGCTGGAAGCGTGCGGTCGCCGCGACCAACGACGCACTCGGCGAGGCGGTCGGCAAGCTCTATGTGGCGCGCTATTTCCCGCCCGCCGAGAAGGCCCGCGCCGAGGCGATGGTGCGCAATCTCATCGCCGCGTTCGCGACGCGCATCGACCACCTCTCGTGGATGGCGCCGCAGACGCGCGCGAAGGCCAAAGCGAAGCTCGCGACGCTCAAAGTCGGGGTCGGCTACCCGGACAAGTGGCGCGATTACACCGGGCTCGAAGTGGTGCGCGGCGATGCCTTCGGTAACGCAAGACGCGCCGAGCTCTTCGAGTATCACCGCAACCTCGCCAAGCTCGGCCACGCGGTGGATCGCGGCGAGTGGGCCATGAACCCGCAGCTGGTGAACGCCGTGAATCTCCCGGCGATGAACGCGCTCAACTTCCCCGCGGCGATCCTGCAGCCACCGGATTTCGACCCCAAGCGTGATCCCGTCATGGACTACGGCGCGATCGGTGCGACCATCGGCCACGAGATCAGCCACAGCTTCGACGACCAGGGGGCGCTTTTCGATGCCGACGGACGGCTCAAGAACTGGTGGACCCAGGAGGACTTCGCCCACTTCGAGGCCGCAGGAAAGCGCCTGGCGGAGCAGTTCAACGGCTATCGCCCCTTCCCCGACGTCCACGTCAACGGCAAGCAGACACTGAGTGAGAACATCGCGGACGTCGCCGGGCTCTCGGTCGCGCACGATGCCTGGCGACTCACGCTGAACGGCAGGCCCGGGCCCACGCTCCAGGGCTACAACGCCGAGCAGCTGTTCTTCCTCAGCTTCGCGCAGAGCTGGCGACAGAAGATCCGCGAGGCGGCGCTGCGGCAGCGCCTCGTGACCGACGGTCACGCGCCGGATGAGTACCGCGCCGACACCGTACGCAACCTCGACGCGTGGTACGACGCCTTCGACGTCAAGGCGGGCGAGAAGCTCTATCTCGCCCCGGCGGATCGCGTGCGGGTGTGGTGAGAGCGACGCCGCTCGCGCTACGCGCTGCGCTTGAGCGGCGCGAAGTACACCAGTGAGCGGTACGGATAGAGGATCTCGCCATTGCGCTGGTGTGTGTCGAAAACACGCCGCAGCGCGGCCATCATCGGCTCATGCAGCGGCTGACCGGGCTCGGGTGCATAGGAGGAGGACATCAGCCGTCCCTTGAGGCCCTCGAAGTCGAGCCGCTGTTGGTTCGGGAAGGTGGCAAGCTGCATCGCCCCGCCGAAGAACGCCCGCATGCTCGCCTCGTTGGCCCGGCTGGCGGTGATCTTGGCGTATTCCGCGGCGTACTCGAGCAGTACGCGCTCGAGATCGGCGAGGAATGCATCGGCCTCGACCGGCCGCTCGTTCCACAGCAACGCGCCGAAGCCGCCGGGCCTCACGATGCGCAGCGCCTCGGTGCGCGCGCGCGGCACGTCGAACCAGTGAAACGCCTGCCCGGCCACCAGGAGGTCGACGCTCGCGGGCGCCAGCGTGGTCGCCTCCGCCGTGCCTTTGACGCTTACGAAACGGGGGTGGCCGCCGAGATGCGCCTCCGCCGCCGCGCGCATGGCGTCGTTCGGCTCGACGGCGCAGACCTGCGCGCCGGTCGCGAGGAGCTGCTCGGTCAGGATGCCGGTGCCCGAGCCGATGTCGGCCACCACGGCCGCCGCGCTGAGCCCGCAGCACGTGGCGAGAAGCTCGATCGCCGCCTGCGGATAGCGCGGGCGGAAGCGGACGTAGCTCTCGACGCGGCTCGAGAAGCGCTCGGTCGGACGCATTATTCGCGCCCTTGCCGCGGGCGCCACCGCCGCCATCCCTCGCGAGGCTGTACTGGCCGACTCGCGACACAGTAGGCACCTCGCGGGCGGTGCGCATCTCTCCATAATGGCATACGGACACGGTAGCGTATTCGCGTGACAATCACACTTCGGGGCATGCCATGACCGCTCCCTACACGCATATCGAGACGCAGCTGGTACATGCCGGCGAGCCGCTGCCGCGCATTGCCGGCGCCGTGGAGATGCCGATCTTCCAGTCGGCCACCTACGAATCCCAGGGCGAAGCCAGCTACCACGACCTGCGCTACCTGCGTACCAACAACACCCCGAGCCAGCTCGCCCTGCACGCGAAGATCGCGGTGCTCGAGCGGGCCGAAGCCGCGCTGGTGAGCGCGAGCGGCATGGCGGCGATCTCGACGACGCTGCTCGCCGTGTTGTCGTCCGGCGATCACCTCCTGGCGCAGAGCTGCCTCTACGGCGGCACGCACGACCTCATCACCGGTGAGCTGCCGAAGCTCGGCATCAGCGCCGACTTCATCGACGCGCAAAGACCTGACTCCTGGGAGGCGCGGCTGCGACCCACGACGCGCGCCATTTACGTCGAGACGATGACCAACCCGCTCCTCGAGGTCGGCGATCTCGAGGGCGTGGCGCGCTTTGCACGCGCCCATGGACTCGTCTCCATCATCGACAACACGCTTGCCACGCCGGTCAACTTCCGTCCCCTCGAGGTGGGCTTCGACCTCGCGGTCCATAGCGCCACCAAGTACCTGAACGGTCATTCCGACATCGTGGCCGGGGCCGTCGCCGGCACGGCCGCAACGATCGAGCGCATCCGTCAGCGGGCCAACCACCTCGGCGGCTGCCTCGACCCGCATGCCGCGTTCCTGCTCAAGCGCGGGCTCAAGACACTCGCGCTGCGCGTGCGCTATCAGAATGACAGCGCGCTCGAGATCGCGCAGTTCCTCGAGGCACATCCGGCCGTGGCGCGCGTCAACTACGCGGGACTCGAGTCGCATCCGCAGCACGCGCGCGCCCGGCGATTGTTCGCGGGCTTCGGTGGGCTCCTGAGCTTCGAGCTCGAGGGTCCGGCGAGGCGCGCCGAGGAGTTTGCGCAGCGCGTGCGCATTCCGACGGTGGCGCCGAGCCTCGGGGGCGTGCACACGCTCCTGACGCGCCCGGCGAGCACTTCGCACGCCGGACTCTCGCGCGCCGATCGCGAGCGGCTCGGGATCAGCGAGGGGCTGTTGCGGCTTGCGGTCGGAATCGAAGCCACCGAGGATCTGCTCGAGGACTTCCGGCAGGCGCTCGGGTGAGGCGCGTCGACCACAGCAAGCAACGGGTGGCTCCCCGCAGCGCGCTCTGCGATCGTTACCGCACCCGTTGCCAGCCGCTCGACTGACCTCATGTCGCAACCCGAAATCACCAATGCCGCAAGCCCCCTCGCGAGCGCCGCGCGGCTGTCGCCCGTGGTCGCAGGTGGCGCCACGGTATCGCCCTGGCGAACCCCGATCGAGCTCACGCTGCTCGGTGCCGTGTGGGGAGGCTCGTTCCTCTTCATGCGCGTGGCGGCCGGCGACTTCGGCTTCATCCCGCTGGTCGAAGTGCGTCTCGCGCTCGGGGCACTCGCGCTGCTGCCCTTCCTGTGGCGCGCCCGCGCGCAGTTCACGCGGACCCTGTGGCTCAAGATCGCCGGCATCGCGCTCGTCAACTCGGTGCTGCCGTTCGTGCTCTTCGCCTGGGGTGCCGAGCGGGCGCCGGCCGGCATCGGCGCCATCACCAACGCGATGACCGTCATGTTCGCCGCGCTCGTCGCCTTCCTCCTTTATGGTGAGCAGATCGGTACGCGGCGTGTGGTCGGGCTGATTGCCGGCTTCGTCGGCGTCACCATACTCGCGAGCGGCAAGATCGCCGGCGCGAGCGTCGGCAGCGCGGCGCTCGCCGGCACGGCCGCCTCGCTCTGCTACGGCTTCGGCATCAACCTGGTGCGCCACCACCTTACCGGCTACCCGGCGGCGGCGGTCGCGGCTGCCAACCTCGGCGCGGGGGCGGTGCTGCTCGCGCCGCTGGCGATCTACACCTGGCCGCAGCATCCGCTCGCCGCCGCCTCGTGGCTGAGCGCGGTGCTCCTCGGGGTGCTCTGCACCGGGATCGCCTTCGTCTTCTATTACCGCCTGATCGCGCGCATCGGCGCGCCGCGCACGGCCACCGTCACGTACCTGATACCGTTGTTCGGCGTGATCTGGGCCTGGCTGCTGCTCGGTGAGCCGCTGACCATCACCATGGCGCTCGCCGGGGCACTGATTCTCGCGGGTGTCGCCCTGAGCCAGCAGCGCGTGCGCCAAGCCTAGAAGGTTGAGAATTGGTGCAGGAGCAGAGCCGAGCGCTTGAGTTTCCAGACCTGCTGAACGCTCGCGACCTGGGCGGCTATCCCACCACCGATGGCGCGCACACCCGCTGGCGATCGCTGCTGCGCGCCGACGACCTGTCACAGCTGAACGCCGCGGGACTCGCGGCGCTCGCCGATTACGGCGTGCGCACCGTCCTCGATCTGCGCTGGCCGGAGGAAGCCACGCGTCATCCGAGCCCGCTTCCGGCCGCGCTGCCTGCGGTGCGCTACACGCGCATCTCGCTTTTGACACACACCGAGGACGAGTGGCGGCTGCGCAGCCGCGATGCGGCCAAGGAGCTGTGGAAATGCGCCGTGCTCGAGCACGTGCGCCACGAGCTGCATCACGTACTCAGCTTCATCGCCGCAGCCCCTCCCGAGCCGCTGCTCTTTCACTGCGTCGCCGGCAAGGACCGCACCGGTCTCATCGCGGCGCTGCTGCTGGCACTTGCCGACGCCACCCCCGAGGCGATCGCGCACGACTACTCCGCGAGCTCGGAGAACCTGCGCGAGGGCTACCTCAGGCGTTATGCCGATGCCGAGCCCCAGCGTGTCCTCGATGCGCTGCGCTGTCCCGAGGAGGGCGCTTACAACATGCTCGCGTTTCTCGAGCGCTCGGGCGGCGTGCGCGCCTACCTCGCGCAGATCGGACTGCGGCAGGATGAGATCGAGCGGCTGCGCGCGCGGCTACGCAGCTGACACCCGTTCCCGCGGAACGCCTCGCGCTCAGCGAGGCGGTGCGTACGCGCCGCTGCGCTTGCGAGGCAGCCACCCCTGCTTCGCTCGTGAGGCAGGACGCTCCACCCTCGCGGTGATTCACCCACCGTTCAGTGCCCGGGCAGGATACTCACCATCGCACCGGTTTGAACGCGCTCCCGAGCGGCCCACATTAGTCTGCCAGGGCAAATTTTTTAAGCACGCGCGGATTTGAGCTCGTCACTCCGGTGCGCTCCCCTGTCGCGCTATGCTGCCGCGTAACCCTCTTGAGAACGCGCCGGAGCTCGAGTCACTGGGCTGGCTCGGGGCGCATCCCGCCCCGGGGTGCCCTGAGCCAGCAACTGGCCTCACCGTCGCATCTTCTCCCCAATAAACTGAAACAGGTCTGTTTCCCAGAGTGAGACGTTTGAATACAGAAAATTGTGTCCTTCACTTGAAGACTTGCCGACCGGCGGGTAAATCTTCAGTGCGTACGGCTTCGACAACCTTGCGAGCTCAGCCGCTATCGCCTGGCCCGGAGCCACCGAGTAGTCGTTGGCAGTGTGAATCAGCAGCAAGGGGACGGTGATCCTGTCAGCCGCTCCGAGCAGACTGGTGCGTGTCTCTTCCGAGCCGCTCCACGAGGCGGCCGCGGCGCCGAAGGTGACCGCAACCCGCACGGTGTGATCGCGTGCGGCCTCCAAGAGGGTTAGCTGCCCGCCGAAGGAATGCCCAATCAGCGCGATTCGTCGATGATCCACCTTCGGAACCCTCTTCAGAAACGCTAAGCTCGCCAAGCCGTCCTCCAACTGATCCGTACGTAGAAGGATCAACTGCAGATGCTTCTTGGCCTCGATGCCCGCGGTGCTCTCCTCGCGCTCAAGGAGATCACCGATGAAATCCCCTTGATTGGCAGACGGGCCCTCACCACGTCGAAACGGAAAGAGAAAAACGTAGCCGTGCCGGACAAAAACGGGACCGATAGCTTGGGCGGCCGCGACAAGCGTCAAGTTTCCTTCGCGCCAATGGCATTGCGCACTGTCACTGCGACCGTGGTTAAACAGAACCGCCGGGAATCGTCCGGGGCCGGGAGGTACCCACAGGTAAGCTTTGAGGTGAAGCGCGCCGCTAGGAATCTCGACAGTCTGCGGGGCGATCGACGGCTGTCCAAGTGCCGCAAAGGAGACCAGTACCGCCACCAGACCAAAGAATCGTGCAGGCATTGTGAGTGTGCCTTCCAGCAGAGAGCCCTCCTTCCAAGGGTAGCTGTGTGGGCGCTTTGGCGG
This sequence comes from Steroidobacteraceae bacterium, assembly GCA_035516875.1. GTDB lineage: Bacteria > Pseudomonadota > Gammaproteobacteria > Steroidobacterales > Steroidobacteraceae > 13-2-20CM-66-19. Next base: position 3,365 of record DATIZW010000063.1, on the reverse strand, counting down.
TATCCAAGCAAGCCCACGAGTGCTCGGTCTTTAAGTGCGTCGAGCTGGGCGTGTTTCGATGAGCGCATTCCGCAGGTCGATCGGCTGCCAGCGCCGCCCGCCTGAGCGAGCGGTGCGGCGCGCAGCTCAAGGTGCCTGGTGAAGGCCGAGCGCCGCGCGCAACTGCGGCGCCGTCAGCAGCCGCGTATAGACGCTCGTGCCGACGTCGAACTCGCGCGCCCGCGACAGCGGACCGACCACGACGGGGGCGAACCCGGCATCGATGACGAGCTGCTGGGCGACCGCGAGCGCGTCTGCGTCATCGCCCGCGAGCGGAATCGCGATGGGCTCGCCCTTGCGGTGCGCCTCACTGCGCAGATCGCCCCAGTTGATGGCATTGAACGCGCGCACCAGACGCACGCCCGGCAGAAATTCCGCAGAGGCAACACCGGTGCCCTTGTTGCGCGCCGCCAGCGCCATCTCCCCGTCGCGCTCCGGGTACGGATTGCCGGCATCGAGCACGATCTTGCCGGCGAGCTCGGACTTGAGGTCCCGGCCGATCTGCGGCAGAGCGCCGTAAGGGACGGCGATAAGCACCACCGGACCAAAGAGCGCCGCCTCGCGCGGCGTCCCGACATGGGCCTTGGGCCCGAGCGAGGCCGCGAGCGGCTTGAGCCTGTCGGGATGACGTGAGGAGAGGAACACCTCGTGGCCCGCCTGCACCCAGAGGGCCGCAAGCGTGCCTCCCATGTGTCCTGCCCCGATGATGCCGATCTTCGCCGTGAGCTCGGGCGCGGGGACCGTGCCCGCATCGCGGGTCGCACTCGCGATCACGAGCGTCGGTGCAAGGACCACGAGCGCAAGCGCTGCGGTAAACCTCGAGCCCCGCCAACACCCGCCGCCGTGAGTCATTCGGGTACGAACTCCACCTGGGTCTTCCACTCGCGCAGAGCGGGATGGTCCGTGTCGATGACGAGTGTACCGCGGGCTCGCGCGGTCGCCGACGCCAGGCGCAGGTCGACGAGATCGCCGCAACGTGCCGTGAGCGGCAGCGGCGTCAGCACCGAGATCGCGCGTGCCGCCGCGACCTCCTCGGGGCTCGTTCCGAGAGGCTCGATGCGCGCGGCAGTGATGTCGACCGTCGGCACGGTGACGAAGCGGTAGTGCACCGCGCCCTGCCAGCCGCCCTTGGGTTGGGGCCCGGTGCTGTCGAGGCGCACCGTGCGCGGCGGCGGCGGCTCGATCAGCCTGATCTGCCGCGGCTCAGGGGGCTGCAGCCTCTGGTTCAGCTCGAAGAGCTGCTTCCAGCCGACCAGCAGCTGCAGCGGGAAGCTGCTCTGACAACGCACCGAGTAGAACCCGTGCCAGTGCGAGCCGTCGCCGCTCGGGCTGAGCTCGATACGCTGCTTGCCGCCGAGCGCAAACACCAGTACCGAGCCGGGCGTCACCAGCGGATCGCGGCTGACGGTTGCCGACACCTCGTAGAGGCCGATGTCGTGGTTGGCGGGAAATTCCGCGGGCGTCGTATCGCGCACCTGCACGTCGCAGGAGGCGAGCAGCAGCGCCAGCGGTACTCCCGTCAGCCGGAGGAGTTTGCGCATGCTGCCGCGGCTACGCGAGCGCCGCCCGCTGGCGGCGGCGCTGTTGTCAGCATGTCAGGCCGCGGGGCGCGCCGGTGCACCGGTGAGCGGCAGCACCCGCGGACATCGCAGTAATCGCGCCCGGGACGGCAGAGGCCGGTTATTTCTTGCGCCGCGCCCCGGACCGCTTCGCCGCGCGGAAGGAGATTCCGGCCCGCATCGCCTTCTGCTGGACCGCAGCCGCGGTCCGCCCAAGCTTCTTGGCGACCTGTCCGGTCGGGGTTCCTGACTTCGCGAGCGCCCTGAGCGTCGCCAGTTCGCGGGCGCTCCAGGAGGCGCCGTCGTTCGGTGGACGTCGTGCCATCATTCTTACTCCGCCAATTTCACCCAACAAAGATCCGGACGGCGGATCATACACCGATAAATGGCGGTGTGCTTGTGCGGTTTCGACCCGTTACATGTTGGAAATGGGGCGGTGACCCGACTGTAGCCGTTCGGCTAGTCAGTCAGCAGCGGTGTGTTGCCGCGAGGGCCGCGGCCGCGAGAGACGACACCAACTTGTAACTGCAAGCAGCGGTCACGGCATGCAAAGCCCGCGCCTGCGTCCGCTGCTGCAGCCCAACAACAAACAGTTGGTGAAGCGCCCCGCCGTCGGCGTTCGCCGACAAGGGTGGTGTCAGGGCACCGGCGGGGAGCTATTGAACGATGATCGTTCCAACCATGCGCGGGTGGATCGAGCACGCGTAGTGGTAGGTGCCCGGCTTGTCGAAGCGGAACGAGAAGCTCTCGTTGGTGTCGATGGCCGCGGAACGAAACAGCCCCGTGTCGCTGACGATCGTGTGTGGCTCCTCGTCCTTATTTGTCCAGGTGACGGTCGAGCCGACCTTCACCGTCAGCGCGGTAGGCGCGAACATGAACTCGTGGGCCACGACCACCGTCGTGTCGGTCGCCTGCGCACTCGCAGCGTGGGGCTGCGTGGTCGAAAGGAGCGCCAGAAGCGTGGCACACACCGCCAGGAGTCGAGTCGTTGCCATGTTCGTGACCTCAGGCGATGGTGGTGTCGCTCAGCGCCAACGAGCGTGGATGGTTCACTACCGCGACGCTCGTGATGCCGAGCATGGTGGGCAGCTGCTCGGCGGGGACCTTGAGGGGCCCGGGGCCCTCCGCCGTGCCCGCGATCGGCTGTGGGTAGGCGGTCGAGCGCGCGGTATGGAAGGTCATGTTGCCCTCGACCTTCTGCACGATCTGATGGATGTGGCCGTTGAGCACGGTGACCGAGCCGAAGCGGCGCAATAGCGCGAGCAACTGCGGCGCATCGCCGGTCCCCCAGCCCCACGGCTCGTAGATGGTCCACAGTGGCATGTGGGCAAAGACGACGATGGGCGTACTGGCGGAACGGCCTGTGAGATCGCTCTCGAGCCAGGCGAGCTGCTCGCTGCCGAGGCTGCCCAGGCCACCGGGCTTGAATTGCAACACGTTGACCAGCGCCACGAAGTGCACGCCGGCGTGATCGAAGCTGTAGTAGCCGCGGTTGGCGGAGGGCTTACCGAAGCGGTTGAAGTATTCCGTCACCGTGGCATCGCTGGTGTCGTGCTCGCCGGGGACGGTGTGCAGCTCCGTGGTGCGCAACCGTGCAAAGAGCTGCTGCGCCAGGTCGAATTCCGCCGGCTTCGACAGATGCGTGATGTCCCCGGTATGGATGATGAGCGCGGGTTGCTCGGCCAAGCCGTTGACGAGATCGATGCTGCGCGCGAGCGTTCCGTTGACGTCGGGATTCGCGTCCTTGTTGAAGCCGATGTGCGTGTC
>DATIZW010000062.1:0-5992 GCA_035516875.1 Steroidobacteraceae bacterium | reverse complement strand
TGTGCTGAGCGGTGGCACGCCTCGGTATCTGACGGGATTTGTTTATGCAATAAACGACTCGGGCGAAGTGGCTGGAGGCTCGAGCACGGATGGCAAAGCGATGGCGACCGTGTTCAACAATGGCATCGCCACCGTGATACTGAGCTTGGCCAGCTCTGCCGTCGGAATAAATTCCTCTGCGTCTGTCGTCGGGTCCTACCAGCCTGCCGGCTACAATCGACGACATCTCTTCATATGGAATGCGAGTTCGGGGGCCTTCGACCTGACCCCCGACGGGTATCGCTCTGCAGAGGCCGCCGCCATCAACGACCGCGGTGACGTGCTGGGTTTCGGCGAGACGCGGGAGGGAAAACGCCAGTACTTTCTACTCACCCCCGATCCGCATGGGGCGCTGACGCCGAAGGCACTCATTGCCGCACCGCCCGCAGCCGCTCGATAACTGCCTTTCCCTCACCTCCCGGACGGGGAGGACTGAACGCACTTGCGCAGCGTGCGCACCGCACGGCGCAGCGCCCTGGATGAAAACGCGCGCGCCAACGCATACGCGGCGTCGTGCCACCATTTCGGGTAGCACCACGCGTAGGGTGCGCTCTCCGCCAGGGTGTGCACGACGTCGGCGCGCGTGCCGAACAGCGCCTGGCTCCGTGCCAGCCCGCCGGCCGCCAGTGCGCGTTGCTCACGCAGCAGCGCCGCGAAATTCGCATCGTCGGCGGCACGCAGCGCCTTGTCGATGACCCGGCGGAGATCCTGCCAGGCAATGATGTCGCTCCCCAGGTGCTGGCCGTGCCGGCGCACCAGCGTCAGCGGCTCATCGATTCCATCGAGCTCACTCACCGCAGCGAGGCGTAGCCACAGGTCTCCGTCCTGATGCATGACCAGCTCCTCATCGAGCGGTCCCACCTCCTCGAGGAGGCTACGGGTCGCCATCACGCTCGGCGTGGCGATCACCGCATCCGTCAGAAGGTGGTTGCGAACCCAGCCCGAGGGCGCGGGCCAGGCGGCACGGGCGGCGGTGAGGGGACGGCCGGCCGCATCGATCAGTGCGAAGGCGGTGCAGCCCCAGCGCCGCCCGCTATTGCGCTGCAGCGATGCAACCTGCCGTTCGAGTTTGTGCGGCAGCCAGAGATCGTCCGAATCGAGGAAAGCAACGTATTCGCCGCGCGCCGCGCGCAGCGCCGCGTTGAGCATGACACTCGGTCTGCCGCTGTGAGCCATCCACAGCAGCCGCACGCGCGGATCGGCAAGCGAGCGCAGGTATCTGCGCGTGTCCTCACCCGAGCCGTCATCGGCAATGATCAGCTCCCAGTCGGTGAGAGTCTGAGCGAACACCGACTCGATCGTCGGCGGCAAGAACTGCAGCCGATCGTAGGTTGGCATCAGGACCGACACCGCGGGCGGCATCTGAAGAGTATGTACCCCGGCCCCGTAAGAGCACCAGAAACAGGCGCCCCATGCTTTGGCTGTCACTGCGCCGGTCGGGCTCACGGGGCGCGCGCCATTCAGCGGGATTATCCCGCCGGCTGCGGCCGATGAGGCGCCGCCGCCGCGCAACCGCCAGCGCGCGGCTGCGAGCTCGCAGCACGGTGGTTTGCGATGCCGTTGCCGGCACCACGTAGCGCTCGCGCGGACGAATTCCGCTAAGCTAGCGACGACGCGACGCTTTCAGTCGGGGGCCGTGCTCGGCGTCGCACCACACAAATCCGGTGCATCGGTGCGAATCGATGTTTGGAGCAGCCCCGGGCATGGGCCCCATGCCCATTGCCAGACCGAGCGCTCTATGACCGGACGTTTGCTTGCCTGTGGCCTGATCCTCAGCGTGGCGTGCGTTCTATCCGGGTGCACCCTGATACAAAAGGCGAACCCCAAGGTACGCGAAGCGCAGCAACGCGCCGAGCAGCGCCGCGAGCTGCAACTCGAGGTCATGCGCTTTGCCGACGAGTACGCGGGGCGAACCGCCGACGTGCTGAATCGCTTCGAGCAGACCGAGCTCACCCCGCAAGAGCGTCTCAGCGTCCAGAACTGGGAAGTGCAGCAGGCCACCTCGGCCTACATCATCGCCAGCGGTCCCAATCCGGTCAGCAATGCGCTCGACATGGTGGTGCTCGCCACGCTGAGTCGCATGGTGCTCGATGACGCGTGGGTGGGTGAGACGTACGGCGCGCGTGCCGAGCCCGTGCAAGCGACCTACCGCGACCTCGAGGGGGAGGCATGGGCGGAGATCGAGGGTCTGCTCACCCAGGCTCAGGAGCAGCGGCTGCACGAGATCATCACGCGGTGGCGGGAACAACATCCCAACGTGCGCGCCGTCGCCACCATCCACTTCCGTGACTTCGCCAAGGCGGTCGGTGCCCCGGCGCCCGGGGAAACGACCTCGCCAGGCAATCTCTTCGCAATGCTCGGGCTCGATCCGATGTCGGGGCTCGACCCGGCAGTTCGCGAGATCACCCAGACACGCGAGCTCGCCGAGCGCGCGATCTACTACGTGCAGCGGGTGCCGACGCTGCTCGACATGCAGGTGAAGCGCGTGACGTACCAGTTCGCGGTGATGCCCGAGACACGGCAGCTGCTCGGCTCGATCGACCGGGTATCGCTCATCGGCAGCGCCTCCGAGCGACTGTCGCGCACGCTTCCGGACGTGCTCGACAAGGAGCGCCAGGCGCTCGTCGCACAGTTGCAGCAGACGCTCGACGTGCAGAGCGCCAACATCGGCATGCTGGCAAAGGAGTTGCGCGCCACGCTCGAGGCCGGCACCGACACGGCGAATGCCGTGCACGGCGCGCTCACCTCCGCGCAGCAGATCACCAGTGCATTCGCACCGCAGCCGGGCGCGCCCCCGCCCAAGGAGCAGGGACCTCCCTTCGACATCCGCAACTACACCGCGATGCTGCGCCAGGCGACCGAGACGGCGCGTGAGATCGACGCGCTCACCAAGAGCGCGGATGCGGCGCTGCCCGTCGTACGCACACTGACCCAGGACGCGGCCGGCCGGCTCAACCAGGTCGTCAATCACCTCTTCGTGCTGCTGCTGCTGCTCGTGCTCGCCGTCGCCGTCGCCGCAACGCTTGCGGCCGTGGCCTACCGCCGCATCGTGGCGCATTTCGAACGACGCGACGCCGTGTCGGCTCAGCGTGCTTAGCCACGTCGCGCGCCGGACGCCGGCGAGCCCCGGGCGCGAGCCGTAACGCCGCGCTTTCCCGTCAGTTGCCGCATCGGCCGGCGACCGTCAACATCCCAGGGCATGAGCATCGCCGCCCCCGAGCCGCTGCCGCCGGAGGGCCCGAGCGCCCTGCTGCCCTGGCTGGTCGCCGTGGCGTTCTTCATGCAGTCGCTCGACACCACCATTCTCAACACCGCGGTGCCGAGCATCGCGCGCGCGCTCGAGGTGGCACCGCTCTCCATGAAGGCAGTGCTCGCGAGCTACACGCTCAGTCTCGCGGTCTTCATTCCGGTGAGCGGCTGGATGGCCAACCGCTTTGGCACGCGGCGGGTATTCGCCAGTGCCATTGGACTCTTTGCACTCGGCTCGTTGCTGTGCGGCCTGGCCCGCAATATCCATCTGCTGGTCGCGTTCCGCGTGCTGCAGGGCTGCGGCGGAGCGATGATGGTACCGGTCGGTCGGCTCACACTGGTGCGTGCGCTGCCGAAATCGCAGCTGGTGCGCGCCATGAGCTTCGTCGCGGTTCCGGCCCTCATCGGTCCCATGCTCGGACCGATCGCAGGCGGCCTGATTACGGATTACTTCCACTGGAGCGTCATTTTCTTCCTCAACGTGCCGATCGGCCTCGCCGGGCTCTACCTCGTGCAGCGGCACCTGCCGGATTTCCGCGAGCTCGACACACCGCCGCTCGACCTCCCCGGGCTGCTGCTGTTCAGCTCCGGCATCGCGCTGCTCTCGTACGTGCTCGAGGTGTTCGGCGAGCACCGCCTGGGTACGGGCGCCATACTCGGGCTGCTGGCATTCTCGGGGCTGCTGCTAGCGGGCTACGGCCTGTACGCGGCGCGCGCCTTGCACCCGCTGCTGCGGCTCGGCTTGTTCCGCATCCGCACTTTCCGTGCGGCAGTGTCCGGGAGTTTCTTCACCCGCATCAGTATCGGTGGCATCCCGTTCCTCTTCCCGCTGCTGTACCAGGTGGGCCTCGGCTACACCGCGGTTCAGTCTGGCCTGCTCATGATGCCGCAGGCGTTCGCCGCCATGAGCCTCAAGATGACCGTGCCGGGAATCCTGGCGCGCTTTGGCTACCGCAGCGTGCTGATCTCCAACACCGCGATCCTCGGCTGCCTCATCATGCTGTTCGCCACCATCGGGCTGGCAACTCCCGTGTGGCTCATCGCGGTGCAGTCATTTGCCTATGGATTCTTCCAGTCGCTGCAGTTCACCAGCATGAACACGCTGGTCTACGCCGATGTGACCGCGGAGGCCGCCGGCAGCGCCAGCACCATCGCCAGTACCGCGCAGCAGCTGTCCATGAGCTTCGGCGTGGCAACCGCCTCACTGGTTGCGGCGCTCTTCCTCCCGGATCGCTTCCACACCGACGCCCGCCAGATGATCAGCGGCGTGCACGAAGCCTTCATCGTCCTCGGGGTCGGCACGATCGCTTCCACGGTGATCTTCGGCAGCCTCAGGCGCACCGACGGCAGCGCCGTCAGCCAGCATCGCGCGGATCTGCCGGCCGCCTGAGGCGGCATCTTTGCCGCGGGCACGGCGCATCCCGCGGCAGCTTGCGACGTATAATCGGCAGCCGCACCCGCGCGGGTGTCACCAGACAGGAATAACAATCATGAATGCATCACAGGCCGACGACGTCGCGGCGCTTCGCGCCCGCCTCAGTGGAGCGGTTCGACGCCATTGGGTGCTGTTCCTGTGCGAGGGGATCGCGCTCGTCATACTCGGGGTGTTGGCGCTGCTTGCGCCGGTGGTCGCCTCGGTTGCAGCGACGGTGTTCTTCGGGTGGATCCTGCTGGTGAGCGGCGTCATCGGGCTGATCACGACGTTCCGGGCGCGCCACGCACCCGGCTTCGGTTGGTCGCTGCTCTCGGCGCTGGTCGGCACGGTGGCGGGCGCGCTGTTGTTGGTGTGGCCGCTGCAAGGCACGCTGTCGCTTACCGCGGTGCTGATTGCTTTCCTGCTGATCGAAGGGGCGGTGTCGGTCATGTATGCCCTCGAGCACCGCAGCGCCCTCTCCGGACGCTGGGGCTGGATGCTGGCGAGCGGCATCGTCGATATCGTTCTCGGTATTCTGCTGTTTGCCGGCCTGCCCGGCACGGCGCTGTGGGCGCTCGGACTGCTGCTCGGGATAAATCTGATCTTCGGCGGCTGGGCACTGATTCTCATGGCGCTGCATGCCCGGCCCGCACCGGGCGCTGCCCCCGCCAGCGCGCCCGGCGGCGTATGAAGTTCGCCGTGGAGATGGTCGGCTGGACGGGTGCGCTGCTCATCCTTCTCTCTTATGCGCTGTTGTCGGCGGGCAAGCTCAGGGCCGAATCCCTCACCTACCAGTCGATGAACATCCTGGGTGCCGCGGGGTTTCTGGTGAACAGCGGCTGGCATGGCGCCCTGCCCTCGGCGGTCCTGAACCTCATCTGGATGGGCATCGGGGTCTACGCGGTGCGCCAGCAACGCCAGCAGCGCCGGCAGATCCGCGCCAGCTGCGCGAACTAAGCCTGCGCCCGAAGGTACCGGCGCGCGACGCTCGCCCGCGCCGGTAGCCTCCCCCGGAACCGTGTGCTGTAGTAGCGGGGCATGCCCCCACGCGGCTGTCTGATCGCCTTCGCGCTCCTGGGTCTGACAAGTGCACCACTGTGCGTCGCGGCCGGTTGCAAGCTGGTAAAGCGCGCCGAGCTGCCCGTGACCATGAGCGGCCTGGCACCGCTGGTCCACGCCGAGATCAATGGCACCGACGCATTGTTCATCGCCGACAGCGGTGCCTTCTTCAGCATGCTCACCCCGGCAGCGGCCGCTCAATTCAAGCTGCACCTCTCTCCGGCTCCCTTT
>DATIZW010000061.1:0-5873 GCA_035516875.1 Steroidobacteraceae bacterium | reverse complement strand
CTTGCGGACACTCTCGTACAGCGCCTTCTGCGCGGTGTCCGGGATCAGCATGGCGACGAGGTCCGCGCCCGCGACTGCGGCGGGGGGTTCGGCCACCTCGAGTCCGTCGCGGCGCGCCTGTTTCCAGCCCTTGCCGCCCCTGCGCACCCCGACCACGACGTCGCAGCCGCTGTCCTTGAGATTGAGCGCGTGCGCGCGCCCCTGACTGCCGTAGCCGAGGATGGCGATACGCGCGCCCTTCAGGGCCTTGCGGTCGACGTCTTTCTGCGAGTAGAGCCTCATCGGGTCACTCCGTGGGGAGCCGCAGCTCCCGTCATGCAACATAAAAAACCCCGCAGCGGCGCTCATCGCCGGTGCGGGGTTTTCAGCTGTCCTACTTTCGCTCGTGCCTGGTTGCTTATCAGGCGTTCGCGTGTGGCCCGCACCGCTTGACTCCACTAAGGAGCAGCAGTGCCGGCAGCATGGCCAGCAGCCCATCCTGGCGCAGTCGAAGCGCGTCGCGGCGGGCCGTTGTCGTGCGGGTCGTCATGAGTGCGAACCAAGCCTGATCGGTCGATGGGAGCATACCGGGCGCGGCATTGTCAAACGCACGCACATCCACAAGCGCCCGCCCACCGATTAAGCTTCCCGCCCGGACCCAATTACGCTTTATCGGCCCGATCAGCCTCCCGCCCGTGCCCGAAGGCAGCCCCGTCAAACCCCTCAAACCCCTCAAACCCGTCAAGCCGAGCCTGCTCGCGGAAGGCATCTTCCGGCGGGAGATCCTGCCCTGGGGGCTGTTGGGTCTCCCGCTCGGGCTGGTCGAGGGCGCGACCGCGGCCGTCCTCGTCAAGCAGCACTTCGGCGGCGTCGCACCCGCTTTCGTGGTGAATCTCTCGGTGGCACTGGTCTCCGGCGCCCCGGCGTTCTCGAACGTCGTGAGCTTCGTGTGGGCGAACGTCGCGCACGGGCGCGCGCGGGTGCAGCTCATGGTGGCCCTGCAGGCACTCTTTGCGCTGCTGGTCGGGTGCGTGTCGTTTGCCTCGCGCGCCGCGGGGGGGCTGCTGCTCACGGTGCTCTCGGTCATCGCGGCGCGCGGCGTCTGGGCCGGGATCCTCACGGTGCGCGCCGCGGTGTGGAGCGCCAACTATCCGCGCAACGTGCTGGCCCGCATCACCGGGCGCATCGTGATCGTGAACTCGCTCGCGGTGGCGACTTCGGCAGCTCTGGTGGGATGGGCGCTCGAGGCCCGGGTCGTCGATGCGCGCTGGCTCTACGGCGGCGGCGCGCTCGCCGGGCTCGCCGGTGCCTGGCTCTACCGCGCCATGCGCGTGCGGCGCGAGTTCCGCCTGCTCGCCGCCGAAACCGCGAGCTCAGCGCGCAGCGAGCCCTTCAGCTTATCGATGCTCACGCAAATCCTGCGCGAGGATCCGGCTTACCGCGAATACATGCTGTGGATGGGTATCTTCGGCGGCGGCACGCTGATGCTGACCGCGCAACTGGTGCTGCTGTTCTCCGAGCGGCTGCACCTCTCGGGCGCGACGCAGATCGGGATGCTCTCGGTCGTGCCGCTCATCACGCAACCGATCTTCCTGCCGTGGTGGGCACGGCTCTTTGACGGCACGCACGTGGTGCGTTACCGCTCGCGCCAGGGGTGGGCCATCGTGCTCGCGAGCGCCGCCATGTGCGCCGGCGTCTTCAGCGGGGTGCTGCCGCTGCTGTGGCTGGGAGCGGTGTTGCTCGGCGCGGCCCAGGCCGGTGCTAATCTTGGCTGGAATCTCGGTCACAACGACTTCGCCTCTCTCGGACGCGCGCAGCAGTACATGGGCGTGCACGTCACGCTCACCGGCGTGCGCGGCGGACTGGCGCCCCCCGCCGGCGTGCTGGTCTACATGGGGCTCGAGGCGTGGCGCCGTGGCGCCGGGGAGTTCGCGCTGCTGCTGCCGCTCGCCATGACGGCGGCCGGGGCGCTCGGCTTCAATCGGATGCAGCTGACGTTGTCGAGGAGTGAGAATGTTGCGTGACAAGAAGCCGAGTGATCCGCGTGGCTACTCGCGCGTGGTGGTCGATGGCGCCAAGCAGGCACCGTCGCGGGCCATGCTGCGGGCGGTGGGCTTTCGCGATGAGGACTTCGCCAAGTCGCAGATCGGCGTGGCCTCGACGTGGGGCAACGTCACCCCCTGCAACATGCACATCGGTGAGCTCGCGCGCGAGGCCTGTGCCGGGGTCGACGCCGCCGGCGGCAAGAGCGTGCTGTTCAACACCATCACCGTGTCGGACGGCATTTCCATGGGTACGCCCGGCATGCGCTACTCGATGGTCTCACGCGAGCTGATCGCCGACTCCATCGAGACGGTGGTGGGTGCCGCGGGCTTCGACGGCTTCGTCGCGATCGGCGGCTGCGACAAGAACATGCCCGGCTGCGCAATGGCCATGGCGCGCCTCAACCGCCCGGCCGTATTCGTGTACGGCGGCACGATTCGTCCGGGAACGAAGCGACGCGACATCATTTCTGTATTCGAGGCGGTCGGTGCCCACGCGGCGGGCACGTTGTCGGACGAGGGACTTCTGGAGATCGAGCGCACCGCCATTCCGGGCGCGGGCAGCTGTGGCGGGATGTACACGGCCAACACCATGGCGTCGGCGATCGAGGCCTTGGGCTTGTCCTTGCCAGGCAGCTCGGCGCAGGAGGCGGTCGGTGAGGAGAAGCGCTCGGATTCTCACCGTGCCGGTGAAGCCGTGGTGCAGCTCGTGCGTCAGGGCTTGAAGCCGCGCGACATTCTGACGCGCCGTGCCTTCGAGAACGCCATCGCGGTCGTCATCGCCCTCGGTGGCTCGACCAATGCGGTCCTGCATCTGCTCGCGATCGCGCACGAGGCACGGGTACGTCTCACGCTGGATGATTTCACGCGGGTCGGTCGGCGCGTGCCCGTGCTCGCCGACCTCAAGCCGAGCGGGCGCTACCTCATGTCGGAGCTCATCGCGATCGGGGGCATTCAGCCGCTGATGAAGATGCTGCTCGCCGGCGGGCTGCTGCACGGCGAGTGCCTGACGGTCACCGGCAAGACCCTGCAGGAGAATCTCGAAAACGCACCGATGTATATGAGCGGACAGGACATTGTTCATCCCCTCGCCGCGCCGCTGAAGAAGGAGAGTCACCTCGTGGTGCTGTACGGCAATCTCGCCCCCGAGGGCGCAGTGGCCAAGATCACGGGCAAGGAGGGCGAGCGCTTCAGCGGCCGGGCGCGCGTCTTCGAGGGCGAGGAGCGTGCGACGCAGGCGATTCTCGCCGGGCGCGTGCGGGCCGGGGATGTGGTCGTGATCCGCGGCGAGGGGCCGCGCGGCGGCCCGGGCATGCGCGAGATGTTGAGCCCGACCAGCGCCATTACCGGGCGGGGCCTCGGCGATAAGGTCGCATTGATCACCGATGGGCGCTTCTCGGGCGGCAGCCACGGCTTCGTCGTCGGACATATTTCACCGGAAGCCGCGGTCGGCGGCCCGATCGGGTTGCTGCGTACCGGGGACCGCATCAGCATCGATGCCATCAAGCGCGAGATTCGGGTCGAGCTGCCGGCGGCAGAGCTGCGGCGGCGCCGGCGCGCGTGGAAGGCCGCCCGGCCGTATGCACTCACCGGCGCGCTCGCCAAGTACGCAAGCCTCGTCGGCAGTGCCTCGCAGGGTGCCGTGACACGGCCGGCACAACGACCGTGACTTCCGCGATACAGCAGGCCGTTACGCAGCCGATACAGCCACGTCGCAGCAGTTCTTGAGGTTGCGCCGGAGTTGTCAGTGCGGAGGGCAGCGGTTACAGTTCGCGCAGCATTCGTCGCTGCGTGCAAGCTGCGAGCACCGTCCAGGGGGATTACGAAGACTGACGCGCCCGTCGGCCCGAATGCGTGGCGCGTCGATTAGTGTTGTGCAAGGAGTAAGGAGTACGGCGGTCACGGCTGCCGCGCTTCGGTTCCGGGTCCTTCGGGGTGAGGGCAACGAACAAGACGACTGGATTGCTGCGGCTCACCGGCCTGGTGTGTTCAGACATGCTCGCGATCGAAAACCCATGGTAGCCCTAGAACACGATTCCCAATTTCTGACACGCCGCGGCGCGGTGCTGATCGTAATCGTCGCACTGCACATCTTCATCTTCTGGGCGCTGGCGACGGGCCTGGCCCGCAAGGCGATCGAGGTACTCGCCCCGCCCATTCAGACCGACATCGTCCAGGAAGAGCAGAAGAAGTTCGAACCGCCGCCGCCCCCGCCGCCGACCTTCGAGAAGCCGCCCGTCGAGGTGCCACCGCCGGATGTCACCATCGATATGCCGGTGGAGACCGCCCAGAGCACCGCGATCACCAACGTCACGACCAAGCACGTCGAGGCGGCGCCCGCGCCGAAAGCTCCCGGTGTCAAGACGCCGGCCGGACCCGGCAAGGGCTTCCCGAACAGCGAGGACTACTACCCCCAGGCATCGAAGCGACTCGGCGAGGAGGGCATGGCGGTCGTCGGCGTATGCGTCGACCCGTCCGGCAAGCTCACCGGGGCCCCGACGATCGCCAAATCCTCAGGCAGTCCGCGCCTCGACGAGGGCGCGCTCAAGCTCGCCACCGCTGCGTCCGGCCGCTACAAGCCGGCCACCGAGGACGGCAAACCTGTCTCCGCGTGCAACTCGATAGGCATCCGATTCCAGCTGAGGTGACCGATTGCCGCCGTAAGCCGGCCGGCTCTTAATTCTTTCGCGTCGAGGACAACTATGGAAAACCAACCCGCACCCGCTGCCACCACAACCGTATCGAATCCTTACGGGCTCGCCGCGCTCTGGGCCGGCGGCGACATCATCGCGCGCTCGGTGCTGATCCTCCTTCTGATCATGTCGCTCGCCTCCTGGTACGTCATGCTCACGAAGCTGTGGGACCAGCGCAAGCTCAAGCAGTCGGCGCGCGTCGTCGAGAAGCAGTTCTGGACCGCCCCTTCGGTCAAGGACGGCGTCGATCGCCTCAAGAAGGGCGATGAGTTCCGCGGCATCGCCGAGGATGGCCTGCGCGCCGCCTCGCATCACGATGGCCGGCTCACCGACCGCATCGACCTCAACGAGTGGATCACGATGTCGCTGCAGCGCTCGACCGACCAGGTGAACAGCAAGCTCAACACGGGCCTGGGGCTGCTCGCCACGGTCGGCTCGACCGCACCGTTCGTCGGCCTCTTCGGTACGGTGTGGGGCATTCTGAACGCGCTGGTCGGCATCGGCATCGCCGGTCAGGCGAGCATCGACAAGGTAGCCGGACCCGTCGGTGAGGCGCTCATCATGACCGCCATCGGCCTGTTCGTGGCCGTGCCGGCGGTGATGGGCTACAACTGGCTGCTCGGGCGCAACAAGGTGCTGCAGGAGGCGCTGCGAAACTTCTCCTCCGACCTGCATGCCTATCTCGTCAGTGGCGCGCGCATGGATACCGGGTCGCGGGTGGATGTCGGTGCCGGAGCGCGGCCGGTCGGTGCCAAGGCGGCGCCGCTCGGCAAGTAGGTTGTCTACGCGCCGGGCGGCTGCAGCCCCCGGCCCTTCATGACGGCGCGGCACGGGGTGTGCCGCGTCTTTGATTCAGGAGTTGCTGACCATGGCCATGAGCGTTGGGGGTTCGGAAGAGGGCGGTGCGATCGCGACCATCAACACGACGCCGCTGGTGGACGTGATGCTGGTGATGCTGATCATTTTCCTCATCACGATCCCGGTCATCACCAAGACCGTCAAGGTCGATCTGCCGCGGGCGGTGAACATCCCGACGCAGACCAAGCCCGAGAACATCACCATCGCGGTGGACAAGAACGGCAACATCTACTGGAACGACAAGATGGTGGCCAACCGCGGTGAGCTGCTCGGCCTCATCGAGGCGGCGGCGGTGCGCAAG
>DATIZW010000060.1:0-2115 GCA_035516875.1 Steroidobacteraceae bacterium | reverse complement strand
CACCAAGTACGTCGCTCCACGGGCGCTGTTCTGGTTCCGCTGGGGCGCCGTCGCCACCTGGCTCGGCGGTGCGTGGCTCCTCGGGCGCGCCGGCAAGTTCATCGGTGCCTTCACGCTCGGCGCGGGAATGGACGATCCGACGCATTACTTCCTCGTTATCGGTATCGGCGTGTGGCTCGGCACCATCATGCTGTTCAACGTCTGGGTACTCATCTGGCCGAACCAGAAGAAGATCCTCGGCATCGTCGCCGCGACCGACGAGCAGAAAGCCAAGGCCCGCAAGACCGCCGGGATGGCCTCTCGCGTCAACTTCGTGCTGTCGATTCCAATGCTGATGTGCATGGCGGCCGCGAGCCACGGTCTGCCATTCGTCGGGCATTGACGCCGCGCGTACCTCGCCGGGTAAGCCGAGGGGGTCGCTTGCTGCCCGAGCCACCGGCTGATCTCTCGAGTCAGGTCGAGGCGGCGCTGCGCGAAGACATCGGCAGCGGCGACGTGACGGCCGCGCTCGTGCCCGCCGCGCAGCAGGTGCGCGGCAACCTGCTCACGCGCGAGGACGCGGTGCTCTGCGGGCGGCCGTGGGCGGAGGAGACCTTCCGGCGGCTCGATCCGCGCGTGCAGCTTACCTGGTACGCTGGCGATGGCGATCCCATCGCCGCGCGGCAGGTCGTCTTCGCCATCACAGGCCCCGCGCGCGCGGTGCTCACCGGCGAGCGCACTGCGCTCAATTTCCTGCAGCTGCTGTCGGCCACCGCGACGGCGACGCGCCGTTTCGTCGAGGCTATCGCGGGCACCACCTGTCGGATCCTCGACACGCGCAAGACGCTCCCCGGACTGCGCACGGCACAGAAGTACGCCGTGCTCTGCGGCGGCGGCGACAACCATCGCATGGGTCTCTACGACCGCGTGCTCATCAAGGAGAACCACGTCGCGGCTGCGGGCTCGATTACCGGCGCAATCGAGGCCGCCCGGCGCACCGCCCCGGCCGTGACCGTGGAAGTAGAGGTCGAATCGCTCGGCGAGCTCACCGAGGCACTCAACGCGCGACCCGACATCGTCATGCTCGATGACTTCAGCCTGCAGGATCTCGCCGCCGCGGTGAGGCTCAACCGCGCGCACGGCGCACCGGTGAAGCTCGAAGCCTCGGGCAGCGTGTCACTCGAGACGGTGCGCGCGATCGCCGCCACCGGCGTCGACTACGTGTCGGTGGGCGCTCTCACCAAGCACGTGCGCGCGATCGACCTGTCGCTGCGACTGGATTTCAGCGGCGGCTGACGGCCGCCACCGACCTGACGTTCCGGAGACACACACCATGACGCGACGAGTTACGACAGCGCACACAGCGCTTGCGGTCATCCTTGGTTACACGACGGCGGCCTGGGCGCAGTCGAGCGCCGTACCCGACGTCCCCGAGACGCTCAAGTCGGCGCCCGCAGAGCATTTGGTGCTCGTGGCCCATGCATCGGGCACGCAGATCTACCTGTGCGGGCGCGGTGCCGACGGCCAGGCGCAGTGGACGCTCAAGGGACCAGACGCGGAGCTGCGCGATGACAAGGGCCGCGTGATCGGTCACCACTCCATCGGACCTTCGTGGAAATACTCCGACGGCAGCGAGGTCACCGGCAAAGGGGCGGCGCGCGTCGATGCGCCCGATCCCGCCGCGGTTCCGTGGCTGCGCCTGTCCGCCGTGAGTCACACCGGCAGCGGCCTCCTCGCCAAGGTGACGACCATTCAGAGGCTTCATACCAAGGGCGGTCAGCCACCACCGGCGTCGCAGTGCGACCCCGCGAAGCCGAGCACGGAAGTCAAGGTTCCCTACACCGCGGACTACTATTTCTACGCTCCGGCCTCCTGAGGCGTAGTTCCCGCGAGTCCCTCTCGCCAGGACCGTGGCGCGGGAACGCCGCTGGCGCCGAAATCTGCCGGCGCAAGCGCCAGCTTCACCTCGTGCTTCTTGACGCTATGGAGCGCGCGTGGAAACTGTGTCGCTGCGCAGCTCGCGTCGTATAGGGCCTTGGTGCCCAGGGACCGCGAACACACAACCATTCCGCCGCGCTTCTTTAGCCGCGCTTCTTTACTGGGGTAGCCCCATGAACACATTCCTCACACTCGCCA
>DATIZW010000059.1:0-7999 GCA_035516875.1 Steroidobacteraceae bacterium | reverse complement strand
GGTGCGCCCCCCGTATGGTGCGCCACGCTCGCTCGCCCGCTCGATCCGAGCGGCACGGTCCCTGGCATGATCTCCGTGTATTTCGAGTATTACCCGCACGCGGGCGGGGGTCCCGCCGCCGGCACGCTGGTCGGTGCCACGGGCGGGCCGGGCTACCCGACGACGGGCTCCGCCGACGAATACCTCGCGCTGTTCGCCCCGCTGCGCGCGCGCTACGACGTGCTGCTGATGGACTACCGTGGCAGCGGGCATTCCGCTGCGATCGACTGCCGCGAGCTGCAGAATGCGCCGCAACTGACCGAAGCCAACATCGGGGCCTGCGGACGCTCGCTCGGACGTGCGGCGCCGCTTTACAGCACCACGCTGGCTGCCGATGACCTGGCGGCGATCCTCGATGCGCTCGCGGTCGGGCGCATCGGTCTCTATGGGGAATCCTACGGCAGCTACTTTGCGCAGGTGTTTGCGCGACGACATGCCGATAAAGTGCGCGCGCTGGTGCTCGATGGCGCCTATCCGCTCGACCGCCCCGACTATGCCTGGTACACGCACTACGCGCCGGCGATGCGCGACAAGTTCAACATCTCCTGCGCGCGTGCGCCGGGCTGCAGAGCGGTCCCCGGCAGCTCGATCGAGCACATCACTCCGGCACTCGAGTGGTTGCGCAGGAATCCCTTCGCGGCGAAGGTGCGCTACGGCGATGACCAGGTGATGACCTTCACCGCCGACGCGACGCAGCTCGCGATCACCATGTTCGCCGGCTACCCGGCCTACGCCACGGTACGCGAGGTGGATGCGGCGGCGCGCGCTTTCGCCGGCGGAGACCGCGTGCCGCTGCTGCGCCTCATGGCCGAGACCCGCCTCAGCACTCCCTCGGTCGACCCCACGCACTCGGCGCTGGAGTTCAGCGCCGGTCTCGAGATGGCGGTGCTGTGCCTCGACCCGCCGCAGATCTTCGACATGCGATTGCCGCCCGCGGAGCGGCGGGTGCAGCGCGACCGGCTGATCGCGGAGCGCAAGCGCACGGCCCCCGACACGTACGCGCCGTTCACCATCGATGAGTTCCGGCGCATGCCGCTCGACTATTCCTACCTGGACCAGTGCGTCGACTGGCCGAGCTCAGCCGCCGCACCGCTGGTCTCCGGCGCGCCACCGTATCCGTCGATGCCGGTACTGGTGATCTCCGGGGAGCTCGACAGCAACACCACCGTGGCTGACGGCGCCGCGGCGGCGGCCCCTTACAGCCACGCCCGCCACGTGGTCATCGCCAACAGCTTTCACGTCAATGCACTGCCGGGTGCGCGCAGCGAGTGCGCCGCGGTGCTCGTGCGACGCTTCATGGACACCCTGTCGGTTGGCGATGAGCGCTGCGCGGCGGCCGTGCCGCCGGTGGATCTCGTCCCACGCTTCGCGCGCAGCGCGCGCGAGCTGACCGCGGCGGTCGCGTCGGCGGGCAACCAGGCGGACCAAGAGGCGTTGCGCATCGTGACGGTAGCGCTGCTCAGCTGCCAGGACGTCATCGTTCGCGCCCGCGAGTACGGCGCTGGCCGCGGTGTGGGGCTGCGGGGCGGTCATTTCCTCGCCGCGGAAGCCGGCGAGGGCTACCGGCTCACGCTCGAGGAGGTGCGCTGGACCGAGGATGTAAGCGTCTCGGGACAGCTCGACTGGCCGGGCCGGCAGGGCATCGTGCACGGTCACCTCGTGCTGCACGCACCGCGCGCGGACGGCACCCTCGAGCTCAGCTGGCCCGAGGGGGTAAGCGAGGCGCGCGCGATGGCGCGCGGCACCCTCGGCGATCGCGTGGTCGTTGCGGAAGCGCCCGCGCCTTAAGCCGTCCCGCGCACGCGAGCGCGGGCGAGAGGCCGCGTCGGATCCACGGGCAGCCACAGCAGCGCGCTCGCGATGGCCGCGCCGGTGCCGATGAGGAACGTCGGTGTCCACGCGTGGACGCCCGAGAGGTAGGCGATGATCGGTGTCGCAATGATGCCGCCGAGATTGCCGCCCGTGTTCATGAGGCCGCTCGCCGCCATCGCGTCCGCCCCGGCGACGTGCATGACCGCGGCCCAGTACGGGCCTTCCGTCAGCTCGACGAGTCCAAAGCATACGGCGAGCGCCGCGACCGCAAGGTAGGCGTTGGCCGAGTCCTCGGCGACGAACAGCAACACACCCGCGCCAGGCAGCGCGAGGAACGGCAACAGCCGCAGTCCCGTACGGATCCCCAGGCGTACGCCGAGCGCGTCCGCGACGTACCCACCGACGCCGGCACCGATCGCGCCCCCGACCGGGACGATGGCGGCGAGCCAGCCGCTGTCGAGCACGCTGAAGTGCCGCTGCTGCACCAGGTAGAGAAAGCACCAGTTCGCGATCAGGTAATAGACGTAGTTCATGCACAGATACGAGAGGGTGAGCGCGAGCACGTCACGGTTCCTCAGCATGACGGCGATGCGCTCCCAGGAGATGCTGCTGTCGACGCGCGCGTGCGCGTTGTCGGCGAGCTCCGCGAGCTCCGCTGCGCCCACCGCCGGGTGCTCCGACGGTGTGTCCCGCCCGTACCAGGCCCACCAGGCGATGAGCGGCAGCGCCGGCAGCGTCATCCAGATGAGTGCCCACTGCCAGCCCAGTGCCACCATGAGAGCCGCGGTCAGCGGCGGAGTGATCACTTCGGCGAGGTGCAGGCCGACGCTCTGCAGGCCGACGACGAGTGCCCACCGGTTCGTGGGAAACCAGACCTGGAACGCCCCGGTCGAGACCGGGAAAATCGGCCCCTGCGCAGCACCGACGATCAGCTGGCTGCCGAGCAGCACGGCGAACAAGGCC
Organism: Steroidobacteraceae bacterium; assembly: GCA_035516875.1. Classification (GTDB taxonomy): domain Bacteria; phylum Pseudomonadota; class Gammaproteobacteria; order Steroidobacterales; family Steroidobacteraceae; genus 13-2-20CM-66-19. The sequence goes on along the minus strand of DATIZW010000059.1, from coordinate 5,185 downwards.
GCGCCACTCAGCAGGAGCGGTGCCAGCGGCAGCGCCATGGCGGCGGCGAAGGCGATGAGCCCGATGACGACGAAAGTGCGCCGGGCACCGAGACGCTGTCCGATCACCCCGCCGGGGAACTGCATGAACGCATAGCCGACGAGCAGCGCCTCCTCGAGCCAGCCGATCTGGGCCTGCGTGATGCCGAGCTTCGGCATCATCTCGACGCTCGCGACCGTGATGCCGCGCTGCTGCAGGTAGGCGACCAGGCCGAAGGCGAACAGGAACAGGAAGATCTTCCAGCGTACCCGCAGGCGTTGCGGAGACGGGAGCGAGACGGCCGCGGCCGGTTCCCCCGTCACGTCGTCGCGGGCGCGTCGCCGATCCGCTCGAGGACGTAGCGACGGATATCCAGATTGAAGTCTTCCATCGGCGCGTACCAGCCGCGCTCGTGAACGCGCGCGCTGATGCCCTGTTGCACGGCCTCGCAGATTACCCAGTCCTGGCGGTTGACCAGATCCCAGAACTCCGTGGTGTCGGTGGGGTCGAAGTCGGACTTGGCGATCTCGAACGGCTCGAAGAGGAAATGGCACACGATGCGGGTGTGCGTGGCGCCCGTCGGCTGCAGGATGAACGCTGCGACGTGATCGCAGGCGAGACTCAGGAACAGGTTGGGATAGACGAGCTCGCCCTTGTGCCGCACCCGCTCGTCCTCGTCGAGGGCGGGAAAGGCGCGACGCTTCGTGGTACCGGAGGTGGTGAACGTGTAGGCGCCCGGGCGGTGCGGTATGCCGCGCGCCCAGTCGAGGTTGGCACCGCCGCGCTCGCGGAACGCCGGCACCACGGCACACAGCTCCGGGTGCACGCCCGCGCAGTGATAGCACTCGTTGTAGTTCTCGCAGAGCACCTTCCAGTTCGCCGCCACCTCGTAGCGGATCGTATGACCGATGCGCAGCTCGCTCAGGGGATAGCGCGCGATGCGCGCCGGGATCTCACCGAGCTGTGCCGCGAGCGTGCCGGCCTTCGCCGGCGTGAGGTTCAGGAACACGAATCCACCCCAGCACTCGACCCCGGCCGGATAGAGGCTGAAGAGCGACTTATCGAATCCCGCCTCGCCGCCGAGGTGTGGGGCGGCGAGCAACCGGCCGTCGAGATCGTAGCTCCATTGATGGTAGGGGCAGGTGATGCGCCCGCCGCCGATGCCACCGGGCAAGGCCGGCGTGGTGCTGCCGGGGTGGTCGGCATCGCGACACAGACGCGTGCCGCGGTGGCGGCAGGTGTTGTAGAAGGCGCGCAGTACCCCCTCGCGATTGCGCACCAGAATCAGGCTCTCGCCGAGGACATCGAGAAGGCGGAAATCGCCGGGCGCGATGAGCTCTTCCTCGCGCCCCACGCATACCCACTCACGACAGAAAATCCGTTCCTTCTCCCGTGCAAGTATCTCCGGCGCGCGATACCAGCTCGAGGGCAACGTCGGCTCGAGGCCCGCCACGGGCGCTGGCAGCTCAGGCGGTCTCATGCGTGCCTCGGCAGGGGCGCATCGCGCCGATAGGGGAGCGTGGCAGGATCGGCATCGAGCTCGCGGGCATAGCGATGGCCCGAGTATACGGCGTGCACGATCGCCCCGGGCGCGAGCGCATCGCCGATCCGCGTAAGCGACTTTATTCCCGCGTCCGGGAGCTCACGCGCGCGCGCCGCGAGCGCGGCGTAGAGAGCATCGTTCGCAAAACGGGCGCCGACGATCAGGAGCGCAGCGCACGGCAGCCGCGTCTCCTCAGCGGTGAACTGGTTGGCGAGAATGACCTCGCCGGCGGTGAGCGCCGTCACCCGCGAGAGCGTATGGAGCCGGATGCCGGCGGAATGGAGCGCGCGGTGAACCTGCGGCTGCTCGTTGCTCATGATGGTCCAGGCGGAGGCGTGTCCCGCGGGTGTCACGTAGCTCACGCCGTGCCCGCTCCTCGCCAGGTGCTCGGCGAGCACGCTCCCCATGTAGTAATTGTCGAAGTCATAAACCACCACCGGGCTCTCGAGTCGTGCACCGGCGGCCACGTCGTCGGGCGTGAAGACGTTCGCACCCTCGAGCTCGCCCACCGGGACCTCGAGCGGCGAGTAGAGCAGGCGCGCCCAGCGCGCGCCGCTGGCGATCACCACGTGCGTGTGCGCGAGCCCGAGGATATCCTCGGCCGAAAGGCGGTTGCCGCGATAGACGTTCACGTTGTTGAGTCGCTGCAACTGCCCGCGGCGCCAGTCGAGCACCCGGCCCCAGGCCGTAAGTCCCGGCAGGCGGGTCTCGAAACGCAAGCGGCCACCGATGTCTTCGCCCGCCTCGGCGAGGGACACCTCGTAGCCGCGCCGCCCGAGCGCGAGCGCGCACTCGAGCCCGGCGGGACCTGCGCCGACTACGAGGACCGAGGAAGCGCTCGCGGCGGGCGCGATGCGCTCCGGGTGCCAGCCGCGGCGCCACTCCTCGCCGATGGTGGGATTTTGCGTACAGCGCACCGGTACGCCGTCATGCCAGCTCGAGATGCAGATGTTGCAGCCGATGCACTCGCGGATGTCCTGCTCGCGGCCCTCGTCGATCTTGCGCGGCAGAAAGGGATCGGCGATCGAGGGGCGGGCGGCGCCGATGAGGTCGAGGACGCCGCGTCGCACCTGCCCGACCATGGTATCCGGGGAGGTGAAGCGACCGACGCCGACCACCGGTTTCGGCGTGAGCTTCTTCACGAAGTCGATGATCTTCTCGTGGCTGCCCTCTGCGGCGAAGCGCGAGGGCGGGCAATCGGTCGGCGAGGAGTCGAGCTTGACGTCCCACAGGTCGACGGCATCGGAAAGCAGCGTGACCACCTCGTGGGCTTCGGAGGCTGCCACCTCGCTCGGCCGGGCACGCAGCTCCTCGAGACTGATGCGCAGCGCCACCGCGCACTTCCCGGCCACGGCCTCGCGCGTCGCCTCGAGGAGCTCGCGCACGATGCGCACCCGGTTGGCGACGCTGCCGCCGTAGGCGTCGGTGCGAAAGTTCCACTCCGGGAGCAGGAACTCGTAGGGCAGATAACCCATGCCGGCGTAGACATAGACGATGTCGAAGCCGGCGCTGCGCGCGCGGCGCGCGGCCGCTCCCTGGGCCTTGATGAGCGCGCGGATGTCGTCGGCGTCCATGACCTTGGGACGCTGGTTACCCATGAAGTTGACATGGGTGGCCATCCACGAGGTCCCCGAAGGGGAGATGGAGGGAAGGCGGCTGGTGCGGTTCATGACCGAGCCGCCACCGTGCCACAACTCGACGCCGGCGAGTGCGCCGTGGCGGTGCACGGCTTCCGTCATCAGGGCATGCGAGCGGATGTCGTCATCGTCCCACAGCGTCGCGTAAGGCAGCGGCGCATCGTCGGAGCTCGGATCGATCGAGACGTAGCCGGTGCACACCACGCCCCAGCCGCCCTCCGCCTTGGTCTCGCGGAAGCTCGCGCGCATGTGCGGCATCGCGTTGGTCATTCCCGCGGCGTGCGGCACGGCGTAGAAGCGGTTGCGCGCCGTGACCGGCCCGATCTTCACCGGCTCGAACAGGACGTCGTAGCGGGGGTTGCGCGCCATGGCGGGAGCAGTCTGCCCGTAGTTGAGCGATTGTTCAATAGTGCACGCGGCCGGGGCCGGCGCCGGCAGTGACGGCATCAGCTGTGGTGCAGTGGACCGGGGCGGCCGCAGCCCGAGACGTCATTCGCCCGGGCATCGCCGGCGATCCCCCGGGGGCCGGAGCCTGTGATAGCCTCGGGAAAAATGAACGCAGCACCGAGCAAGCGAAACCGCAGTGACTGGGAGCGCCGGGCCGCACCGCTGCGTCCGGAAGGACGCGCCTTCATCAACGGCACACTGGTCGGCGCCAGGAGTGGCGCCGCGTTCGAGAAGCGAACACCCATCGACGGGCGGGTGATTGCGCAAGTCGCGCGCTGCGGTGAGGCCGACATCGATGCGGCGGTCAAGGCCGCGCGCGCGGCGTTCGAGGACGGCCGCTGGCGTCGCACCGATCCCAGGGAGCGCAAGCACGTCCTGCTGCGTTTCGCCGAGCTGATGCGTCAGGACCTCGAGCACCTCGCCATGCTCGAGACACTCGATGTCGGCAAGCCTATCCAGAACTCGCTCGAGGTCGACGTACCGAAGGCGATCGACTGCATCAGCTACTACGGTGAGTTCGCCGACAAGCTCTACGATGAGATCGCCCCGACCGGCCCCAACGACCTCGCGCTGATCCGCCGCGAGCCTCTCGGCGTGATCGCCGCTATCGTGCCGTGGAACTACCCGCTCATCGTCACCAGCTGGAAGATCGGCCCGGCGCTGCTCGCCGGCAACTCGGTGGTGCTCAAGCCCGCCGAGCAATCACCGCTCACCGCGATCCGCCTCGGCGAGCTTGCGCTGAGTGCCGGTCTGCCGCCCGGTGTGCTCAACGTGGTGCCCGGATTCGGTGAGGAGGCGGGCAAGCCGCTCGCACTCCATCCCGATGTCGACATGGTGACCTTCACCGGCTCGACGGAAGTCGGCAAGCTGATGCTGCGCTACGCCGGCGAATCCAACCTGAAGCGCGTTTCGCTCGAGTGCGGCGGCAAGAGCCCGCAGGTGGTGCTCGCCGATGCCGATATCGACGCCGCCGCCGAGGCGATCGCCTGGGGCATCTACTACAACGCCGGGGAGACGTGCAACGCGGGCTCGCGCGTCCTGGTGCACCAGAGCGTCAGGGAACAGCTGCTCGATGCCATCCGTCGCGTCACGGCGGGCATCACGCTCGGCAATCCGCTCGACCCGGCGACCCAGATGGGGGCACTGATCGATGAGGGCCATATGCGGCGGGTGCTCGGCTACATCGACACCGGCGTCGCCGAGGGCGCACAGCTCGCGCTCGGCGGCAAGCGCGCATTGGCGGAGACCGGGGGCTACTATGTCGAGGCGACGATTCTCGACAAGGTGCGTCCGGAAGCCCGTGTGTCGCGGGAGGAGATCTTCGGCCCGGTGCTCGCTGTGACCTCTTTCGGCAAGGAAGACGACGCGGTGCTGATGGCCAACGACAGCATTTACGGTCTTGCGGCGGCCGTCTGGACCACCGACATCAATGCAGCGCACCGGGTGGCGAGCGCGCTGCGCGCCGGGACGGTCTGGGTCAACAGCTTCGACCGCTCGACCATCGCCACACCGTTCGGCGGTTTCAAGCAGTCGGGGTTCG
>DATIZW010000058.1:0-3533 GCA_035516875.1 Steroidobacteraceae bacterium | reverse complement strand
CCCGGTACCTCCATCGGCCCGTGCAACAGCCGCCCGCCACCTGCCTTGACGGCGGCGACCGCACGGTTCGAGTCCGCGACGTGCACATAGCTCAGCCACGACGAGGGCGTGCTCGGACCCTGCACGCTGTGCATGCCACCTACCTGATTGCCGCCGTGCTCGAAGAGCTGATAGACACCCATCGCGCCGCCCATGTCGTGGCCGGGCCCCTTGCGCCAGCCGAACAGCTCGCCGTAGAAGCGCAGCGCACCGGCGACGTCGGTGGTGGCCAGCTCGTGCCACGAGAAACCGCCCTGCGCAGGTGGCGGCCCGGGCGGCGGCCCGCCACCCGGGGTGAACAGTGCGAAAGTGGCCCCCTGTGGGTCCGCCAGCACGGCGAAGCGGCCGACGTTGGGAATGTCGGCGGGGGGCTTGACCACGCGCGCGCCCAGGCCCTGCGCCTGGTTGCAGGCGGCATCCACACTCGGCGTGCCGACATAGATGAGCCAGTGCGGCGGCGTCGCGCTGCCTTCGGTCGGCAGCGCCATGAGGCCGGCGACCTGGGTCTGTCCGGCCATCCAGATGGTGTAGCCGGGCATGCTGGAGGGTGCGGTGCGCCATGGCAGCACCTTGAGGTAGAACGCGGCGGCGGCGGCCGTGTCAGTCGTCAACAACTCGTGCCAGACGAATCGTCCCAGGACTTCGGTGTTGCTCATGATCGGTCTTCCTCTTGTTTGCGAGCGGCATCTTCCACGGTCGACGATCGGCGCGACATTCTGCCCTTCTCCGCGGCTCACTTCCACGACTGTCGCGTCGCCACGCTCGCGCGCGCGCGCTCGTGCCAGATCAGATACAGCCCGCTCGCGATCACCAGTCCGCCGCCGCAGCAGATGCGTGCCGAGGGCGACACCTGCCACACGACGCGGTCGATGGCGATCCCCCAGAGGAGCGCGGTGTATTCGAACGGCGTCACGATCGAAGGCGGCGCGGCGCGGAAAGCCTCGGTGAGGAGGTACTGCCCGATTGCCGCCAGTAGCCCCATGGCGAGCAGCCATTTCCAGTGCGCCGGCTCGATCGCCACCCACCCGGGGGCGGCTATGGCACCGGTGAACAGTGTCATCAGCCCGATCGTCCAGAAGACGACACTCACGGTCGTGTCGGTGCGCGTCAGCACCCGCACGGCGAGGGCGCTGAACGCGTAGGCCGTGGCGCCGAGGAGCGCGGCGAGGGCCCCCAGCGTGTTCAGACCCGAGGCGCTCGGCCGCAGCATGACGAGCACTCCGCCAAGGCCCACGAGAATCGCGAGCCAGTTACGCCAGTTGATGCGTTCCTTGAGCACCGGCACGGAGAGCGCGGCCACGAGTAACGGCGCCGACAGGAACACCGCATAGGCGTTGGCGAGCGACAGAACGCGCACGGCATAGATGAAGCCGCCGAGCACCACCACCGCCAGCGACCCGCGCAGCAGGTGCATCGGCCAGCGCCGCGGCCGCAGGTCGCCAAGGCGCCCCGCGAGCAGCACCGGCAGCAGCGTGAAAGGCAGAGACGTCGCGCCGCGCAGCGCCGCGACCTGCATCGGCGGATAGCGCGCGGCGAGGAGCTTCAGCAGCGCGTCCATGAACGAGAACGCGGCGACCGCCACGAGCATGATCGCGATCGCCCGAAGTCTCCCCTGCTGCACTTCAGCTGGCCGCGTCGGCCTCCGGGGCCCCGGGAGCGCGACCACCGGCGGCCACGGGCCGATAGCGGGTGCCCAGCAGCCGCGCCGGAAGCCGGAACGCGCTCATGAGCGACACGAGGAGCGAGCAGGCATAGGGCACGGCCTGGACGAGGAGCACGACGATCCAGGCGAGCCGGTCGGGGCCGGCATTCTCCGGCAGCCCGGTGTAGGCGACCGCCCACGCCGACACCGCGAGCCCGATCATCAGCAGCGTCTCCTCGCGTGCCGCGGCGAGCGCACTCAGCAGCCCCGAGGCGGTACCGCGCTTCGGCGTGCGGAAGAACGGCTCGCTGCGCGTGATCAGACCCTTCACGGCCGCCGTGCCGATGGTGTGCGTCAGCGCGAGCCCCGCGACCGCCGCCGCCACTGTCTGGCGCAGGTTGGCGCCCACGCGCACGCGGTAGAGGTGCACGAGCTTGGCGAGCTTGAAGGTAAAGAGCGACAGCGGCAGCACCGAGTACACCACCAGCGGCGGATCGATCTGGCGGGGCGCCCACACCATGGCCGCCGACCAGCCGAGCGCCGCCAGGTTGAACAGCAGGTTGCACCCGTCCGCCACCCACGGCAGCCACCCGGCGACGAAGTGGTAGCGCTGCCCGGGAGAGAGCGGGCCGCCCTCCATGAACAGCGCCCGGGCGTGTGCCTTGAGAATCTGCATCGCGCCGTAGGCCCAGCGGAAGCGCTGCTTCTTGAAGTCGATGAAGGTGTCGGGCATCAGGCCGCGGCCGTAGCTCACCGCCACGTAGATGGCGTCGAAGCCGGCCTCGAAGATGCGCAGGCCGAGCTCGGCGTCTTCGGTGATGCACCACTCGGCCCAGCGACAGCGCGCGAGCTGCGCCCGGCGCACCATGGTCATGGTGCCGTGCTGGATGATCGCGTTGCGCTCGTTGCGCGTGATCATGCCGATGTGGAAGAAGCCGCGGTACTCGGCGTAGCACATCGCCTTGAAGGCGCTGACATCCGCGTCGCGGTAGTCCTGCGGCGCCTGGACGATGGCGATGCGCTGATCCTGGAATGCCGGCGTCAGGTCGCGCAGCCAGCGTGCATCGACCACGTAATCGCTGTCGATGACCGCGACGATCGCGGCATCGGGCGCGGTGCGCTCGAGCGCGTAGTTGAGCGCACCGGCCTTGAATCCGGCGAGCGGCGCTACGTGGAAGAAACGGAAGCGTTCGCCGAGACCGGCACAGTGCGCCTGCACCGGGCGCCAGACCTTCTCCTCGCGCGTGTTGTTGTCGATCACCAGCACTTCGAAGTCCGGGTAGTCGAGCCGTGCCAGCGCGTCGAGCGTCTCGATCAGCATCGCCGGTGGCTCGTTGTACGCCGGCACGTGGATGGACACCTTGGGCGCGAGCGACCCGCCCGAGAGCTGCGGGGCGCCGAGGCGCCGACGGTACTGCACCCAGTGGGCCTCCGCCCACTCGTGCGCCTCGGCGAGCAGCACCAGCATCACCCCGAGCATCCCGAGCAGCAGCAGCGCACCGGCGATGACGCTGGAGACGGTCATGTACTGTTGAGTGAAGTCGTAGATCACCCAGACCGCGATGGTGGCAGCGGCGTACACCACGACCGCAAGGAAGCTGCGGCCGCGGTTGCGCAGCGCTTCGCTGTTGAGATAGAGCAGCGCCAGGACTACCAGCGATACCGCGATCGACACAGCCGCGAGCACGTGCCATTCGGGGATACGCACGATCGGGGCGGCGAAGGCGAACTTCGGCCTGCGCTCGACGTCGTACACGCCCCAGTAGGAACCCACCGCCCCCTCGAGGTACGCCTTCCACGGCTGGTCGAAGGCTTCCATGACGTAGTAGGTGATCTGCTCCTTCTGCGCGCG
>DATIZW010000057.1:0-4244 GCA_035516875.1 Steroidobacteraceae bacterium | reverse complement strand
GCTGCTCTCGCTACCGCTCATGAAGCTCGTCTACCTCGCGCTGATCGTCGCGTTCTCGTACCACCTGGTGGCCGGCATCCGCCACCTGGTGTGGGACAGCGGGCGCGCGCTCGAGCGTGCGCAGTCGCGTCGCAGCGCGTGGCTCGTGGTCGTGCTCAGCCTGCTCCTCAGCGTCGGCATTGCCTGCGGCGCCTGGCTCGCCGGGACCCACGCGCCGTGAGCCTGAGGAGTCCCTTGGGCCGGGTTCTGGGCCTGGGCGCGGCGAAGGAGGGCGTGCATCACTGGTGGACGCAGCGACTCACCTCCGTGGCGCTCGTGCCGCTCACGATCTGGTTCGTCGTGTCGCTCCTCGCGCTGCCCGCGCTCGATCACGTCACGGTCTGCGCCTGGATGCGCCAGAGCTGGACCGCGCTGCTGCTCATCATCTTCGTCGTGGTCGCGACCTGGCACTCGCAGCTCGGCGTGCGCGTCGTGATCGAAGACTACGTGCACGCGGCCGCAGCCCGCACGCTGACGCTGGTGCTCGTGACGTTCGTCCACGCGGTGGTCGCGGCTGCGGGCGTGTTCGCCGTGCTGCGCGTTGCCTTCGGGGCCGCGCCGTGAGCTACGGCCCCATCGACCATACCTACGACGTCATCGTGGTCGGCGCGGGCGGCGCGGGACTGCGCGCCACGCTTGGGCTTGCGCAGAGCGGGCTGTCGACGGCGTGCATCAGCAAGCTCTTTCCCACCCGCAGCCACACGGTGGCCGCGCAGGGCGGCATCAGCGCGGCGCTCGGCAACATGGGCGAGGATGACTGGCGCTGGCACATGTACGACACCGTCAAGGGCTCGGACTGGCTCGGCGACCAGGATGCGATCGAGCTCATGTGCAAGGAGGCGCCGGCCGCGGTGATCGAGCTCGAGCACTACGGCGTGCCGTTCTCGCGCACCGAGAGCGGCCGCATCTACCAGCGGCCCTTCGGCGGCATGACGACCCACTACGGCAAGGGCATCGCTCAGCGCACCTGCGCCGCCGCCGACCGTACCGGGCACGCGATGCTCCACACGCTCTATCAGCAATCGATCCGTCACGCGGCGACCTTCTTCATCGAGTACTTCGCCATCGACCTCATCATGGAGGCGGGCGTGTGCCGGGGCGTCGTGGCGCTCGATCTCGCCGAGGGCACGCTGCACCGCTTTCGCGCGCACATGACGATCCTCGCGACCGGCGGCTATGGCCGCACGTATTTCTCCTGTACCTCGGCGCACTCCTGCACCGGCGACGGCAACGCCATGGTGCTGCGTGCGGGGCTGCCGCTGCAGGACATGGAATTCGTGCAGTTCCACCCGACGGGGATCTACGGCGCCGGCTGCCTCATCACCGAGGGCGCTCGCGGCGAGGGTGGCTACCTCACCAACTCGAAGGGCGAGCGCTTCATGGAACGCTATGCGCCCAACGCCAAAGATCTCGCCTCGCGCGACGTGGTGAGTCGGGCGATGACGCTGGAGATCCGCGAGGGTCGCGGTGTCGGCCCCGAGCACGATCACATCGACCTGCACCTCGAGCACCTCGGGAGCGAGGTGATTCACGAGCGGCTGCCGGGGATCAGCGAGACGGCACGCATCTTCGCCGGTGTCGACGTCACCCGCGAGCCCATCCCGGTGCAGCCCACCGTGCACTACAACATGGGCGGAATCCCCTGCAACTACTTCGGCGAAGTCGTCGAGGTGCGCGGTGGCGATCCCGACAGCGTGGTGCCGGGCCTGATGGCGGTCGGTGAGGCGGCCTGCGTGTCGGTGCATGGCGCCAACCGGCTCGGTTCCAATTCGCTGCTCGATCTGGTGATCTTCGGCCGGGAGGCGGCGCGTCGCTGCGCCGAGATCATCCGCCCGGGCAGCTCGCAGAAGCCGCTGGCGCGGGATGCGGGTGAGAGCGCCGTCGCACGCCTCGACCGGCTGCGCCACGCCAACGGCTCGCGTGGCACGGCCGCGATCCGTGTCGAGATGCAGAAGGTGATGCAGCTCGACGCCGCGGTGTTTCGCACCGGGGAGAGCCTGGCGCAGGGCATCGAGCGCATCGGCACGACCTTCGCCTCGTTCGCCGACGTGCGCATCACGGACCGCTCGCTGATCTGGAACAGCGACCTGATCGAGACTCTCGAGCTCGAGAACCTGCTGCTGCAGGCGACCGCCACGATCCACTCGGCGGCCAACCGCACCGAGAGCCGCGGCGCGCATGCACGCGAGGACTTCCCGCAGCGCGACGACACCAACTGGCTGAAACACACGCTGGTGTGGGTGGACGGCCCGAAGCGCGCGCGCTTCGATTATCGTCCGGTACACCTCAACACCCTGACGGACCAGGTCCACTCCTTCCCCCCCAAGGCACGGACCTACTGAAAGACTGCGATGACCGAATTCCGCCTGCCAGCCAACTCGCGCATCGTGAAGGGCCGCGCCCATCCGCCGCCGCCGGGGGCGCGCGAGCTGCGGCGCGTCCGCATCTACCGTTTCGATCCGGACTCCGGCCAGAACCCGCGCCTCGACACCTTCGAGCTCGATGTGGGCAGCTGCGGGCCGATGGTGCTCGATGCCCTGATCCAGCTGAAGGCCGTGAGCGACTCCTCGCTCACCTTCCGCCGCTCGTGTCGCGAGGGGATCTGCGGCTCGTGCGCGATGAACATCAACGGCCTGAACCGCCTCGCCTGCACCACGCACATGCAGGACCTGACCGGCGACATCCGCATCTACCCCCTGCCGCACCTGCCGGTCGTGAAGGATCTGGTACCCGACCTCACCAACTTCTATGCACAGTACGCGTCGGTGAAGCCCTGGCTGCAGGCACTCACCCCGCCGCCGCCGGATGCCGAGCGGCTGCAGAGCAAGGAGGACCAGGAGAGGATCGATCGCCCCGCGGCCTGCATCCTGTGCGCCTGCTGCTCGACGGCCTGCCCGAGCTACTGGTGGAACAGCGAGCGATTCCTCGGTCCAGCGGCGCTGCTGGCCGCCTACCGTTGGATCATCGACAGCCGCGACGAGGCTACCGGGGAGCGCCTCGATGAGCTCGAAGACCCCTTCCGTCTGTACCGCTGCCACACCATCATGAACTGCACCGACGTATGCCCGAAGGATCTGAACCCGGCGCGCGCGATCGCCGAAATCAAGAAGATGCTGGTCCAACGGCAGAGCTGACCGCGGAGATCGCCTGCGGGGTGGCCGCGTTGCCGAGCCCCGGTTCAGGGTCCGCGCTCGAAGCCTGCGACCGGCAGCTCCTGTGGCGTTGCCGCCGGGGCATGAAGGAGCTCGATCTGCTGCTCGAGCCCTATGCGCGCGAGGTGCTGCGCAGCGGCTCCGCCGCGCAGCGTTCGGGGCTTGCGGAGCTGCTCGCCCTGCCCGACCCGCTGCTCGCCGAGTACTTCCTGGGGGAGGCCAGGCCGCTCGCCCCCCACCTGCTGCAACATGTCAACGGTATTAAGGCATTATGTCGTCGGGGGGCTCGGGCGGCGTTATTCTGCCGGTAGGATCCTGGCCATCCCAAAATGCTGAACTTTCACAAGAGGTCACAGTCTATCGACGGCACAGCGCGGCGGCCCTCTGTCCGGGAGTAGGGGGCGCGCATGGGCGCCGATGCAAGTGATCTGAGTCTGGTTCGCCGCGTACAGCGCGGCGACAAGGGGGCATTCGATGCGCTGGTGCTCAAGTACCAGCACAAACTCGTCAAGCTGGTCATGCGTTACGTGCGCAACCCGGCGGAGGCCGAGGACATTGCACAGGAAGCCTTCATCAAGGCGTACCGGGCTCTGCCGCAGTTTCGCGGTGACAGCGCCTTCTACACCTGGCTGTACCGCATAGCGATCAACACAGCCAAGAACGCCGTGGTTTCGCGTGACCGCAGTCCCATCGATTATGACCTCGACCGCAATACCAGTGATGAGTCCTACGACATGCAGGGCCGCATGAAGGACTCCGAGACCCCCGAGGGACTGGTGTTGACGGACGAGATCCGCTCGACGGTCAATGCCGCCATCGATGCCCTGCCAGAGGATCTGCGCACCGCGATCGTGCTGCGGGAGCTCGAGGGGCTTTCTTACGAGGAGATCGCCGCCGCCATGGACTGCCCGGTGGGCACCGTGCGGTCGCGTATCTTCAGGGCGCGCGAGGCCATCGACCGCCGCTTGCGGGAGGTGTTCGAAGGCGGCCTCGGACGCGCGGAGGAGCTCGGATGAACGAAGAACTCGATAGTCAGTTGTCGGCAATGTTCGA
>DATIZW010000056.1:0-31886 GCA_035516875.1 Steroidobacteraceae bacterium | reverse complement strand
CCCATGGCTAAGGTAATCGGCATCGATCTCGGCACGACCAATTCGTGTGTCGCCATCATGGAGGGCGGCAAGCCCCGTGTGATCGAGAACAGCGAGGGTGACCGTACCACCCCCTCGATCGTCGCCTTCAGCAAGGACGGCGAGGTGCTCGTCGGCCAGCCGGCCAAGCGCCAGGCCGTGACCAATCCGCAGAACACGCTGTTCGCCATCAAGCGCCTCATCGGCCGCAAGTTCGAGGACGAGGTCGTGCAGCGCGACATCAAGATGGTCCCGTACAAGATCATCCGTGCCGAGAACGGCGATGCCTGGGTCGAGGCGCAGGGCAAGAAGATGGCGCCGCCGGAGATCTCCGCGCGCGTGCTCATGAAGATGAAAAAGACCGCCGAGGATTATCTCGGCGAGAAGGTGACCGAGGCGGTCATCACCGTGCCCGCCTATTTCAACGATTCCCAGCGCCAGGCCACCAAGGACGCCGGGCGCATCGCGGGGCTCGAGGTGAAGCGCATCATCAACGAGCCGACCGCCGCCTCGCTCGCCTACGGGCTCGACAAGCAGGGTAGTGACCGCAAGATTGCGGTCTACGACCTCGGCGGCGGCACCTTCGACATCTCGATCATCGAGATCGCCGAAGTCGACGGCGAGCGGCAGTTCGAGGTGCTCTCGACCAACGGCGACACCTTCCTCGGTGGCGAGGACTTCGACCTGCGCATCATCAATTTCCTCGCCGAGCAGTTCCTCAAGGAGTCCGGCGTCGACGTGCGCAAGGACCCCCTCGCCATGCAGCGCCTCAAGGAGGCCGCCGAGAAGGCGAAGATCGAGCTGTCCTCGACCCAGCAGACCGACATCAATCTGCCCTATATCACCGCAGACGCTTCGGGGCCGAAGCATCTGAACATCAAGCTGACGCGCGCCAAGCTCGAGTCGCTGGTGGAGGACCTGGTGCAGAAGACCGTCGCGCCCTGCAAGACCGCGCTCAAGGACGCCGGCGTCGGCGTCGGTGACATCGCGGAAGTGATTCTCGTGGGCGGACAGACGCGCATGCCGCTCGTGCAGAAATACGTGAAGGACCTCTTCGGCAAGGAGCCACGCAAGGACGTGAACCCCGACGAGGCGGTCGCGGTGGGTGCCGCGATCCAGGCGGGTGTGCTCGCAGGTGAGGTGAAGGATGTGCTGCTGCTCGATGTGACACCGCTGTCGCTCGGCATCGAGACGCTCGGCGGGATCATGACCAAGCTCATCGAGAAGAACACGACCATCCCGACGAAGGCGTCGCAGACGTTCTCTACGGCCGATGACAACCAGACCGCGGTCACGATCCACGTGCTGCAGGGTGAGCGCGACCGCGCCGCGGACAACAAGTCCCTCGGCAAGTTCGACCTCGCCGACATCCCGTCCGCCCCGCGCGGCATGCCGCAGATCGAGGTGTCCTTCGACATCGACGCCAACGGCATTCTCAACGTGTCGGCGAAGGACAAGGCCACCGGGCGCGAGCAGAAGATCGTCATCAAGGCCTCGAGCGGCCTCACCGAGGACGAGATCAAGCGCATGGTGCGTGACGCCGAGGCGCACGCGGCGGAGGACAAGCGCTTCCGCGAGCTCGTCGAGACGCGCAACAAGGCCGACGCGCTGATCCACGCGGTGGAGAAGTCCCTCGGCAGCCTCGGCGACAAGGTCGATGCCGGCGAGCGCGCCCGCACTGAGAGTGCGGTGTCGGATCTGCGCTCGGCGCTCAAGGGCGATGACCGCGGTGTGATCGAGAAGAAGACCGAGGCGCTCGCTCAGGCTTCTGCGGGCATCGCACAGCGCGCCTACGCCGCCGAGCAGGGCGGCGCGGGTGGAGGCGGCGGCGCCGAGAGTGCCGGCCCGTCGGGGGCTCAGGCTGGGCCCTCCGGTCAGGGCGGTGCCGGGCGCGACGATGTCGTGGATGCGGAATTCGAAGAGGTGAAGGACAAGGGACGCAAGGCTTCCTAAGCGTTCCATGGCGAAGCGCGACTACTACAAGGTACTCGACGTACCGAAGACCGCGACTGAGGCCGAGATCAAGAAGGCCTATCGACGCCTCGCCATGAAGTACCACCCCGATCGCAATCCCAACGATCGGGAAGCCGAGGAGGCCTTCAAGGAGGCCAAGGAGGCGTGCGAGGTGCTCACCGACCCGCACAAGCGGGCCGCCTACGACCAGTACGGCCACGCCGGGGTCGAGGCGACCGCCCGCGGGGCGGCGGGTGCGCGCGGCGGGTTCGGCGCCGACACCTTCAGCGACATCTTCGGCGATGTCTTCGGCGACATCTTCGGCGGCGTCCGTCGTGGGCGGTCGCAGATCTTCCGGGGCGCGGACCTGCGCTACGAGCTCGAGCTCGAGCTCTCGCAGGCCGTGTTCGGCCATCAGGCCGAGATCGATGTCGTACGGCTCGGCGAGTGCGACGTGTGCCACGGGAGCGGCGCGGCCAAAGGCAGTGCGCCCGCGACCTGCGAGACGTGCGGGGGGGCCGGGCAGGTGCGCGTCTCCCAGGGCTTCTTCCAGCTGCAGCAGACCTGCCCGCGCTGCCGCGGCGCCGGCACCGTGGTGCGCAATCCCTGCGATACCTGTCACGGTCAGGGGCGCGTGCGGCGCACGCGGCGTCTCGCGGTGAAAGTCCCCGCTGGCGTCGATTCCGGCGACCGCGTACGCCTTGCCGGTGAGGGCGAAGCGGGCCGCAACGGTGGCCCTGCGGGCGATCTGTACGTGGAGATCCACGTCCGCGAGCATCCGATATTCGAGCGCGACGGCGAGCATCTCTCCTGCGAGGTGCCGGTGAGCTTCGCCACCGCCTCGCTCGGCGGCAGCGTCAACGTGCCGACCCTCGAGGGTGACGTCACGCTCAAGATTCCCGCCGAGACGCAGTCCGGCCGCGTCTTTCGCCTGCGCGACAAGGGCGTGAAGCCGGTGCGTGGCGGCGCGCGGGGCGATCTCTTTTGCCGCGTGGTGGTGGAGACCCCCGTGCACCTCTCGGCCGAGCAGCGCGAGCTCATTCGCCAGCTCGAGGAATCGCTCAAAGCGCACGCCGAACGACACGCCCCTCGCTCGACGAGCTTTCTCGAAGGCGTGAAGCGCTTCTTCAGCGGCGACCAGGGGAAGAAGGTCTAGCAGTCATGGCGCCTGAGCCGGCCGACACACGCCATTCACCGCTGTGTCGTCTCGTGCTGATCGGCGTGACCGGGCGCATGGGACAGGCGCTGCTGCGCGCGGCGCCGGGATTCCCGCAGCTGATCGTCACCGGTGCCATCGCCTCGGCGGGAAGCCTCGCCCTGGGCCGTGATGCCGGCGAGCTCGCCGGCCTCGGCGCGGCCAATCTCCCCGTGACGGCCGATCTGCCGCGCGCGCTCGCGCAGGCGGATGTCGTGATCGACTTCTCGAGTGCCGCCGCCACCGCCGCTACGGTCGCGGCCTGTCGCACGGCCCGCAAGCCGCTTCTGCTGGGTACCACCGGATTCACTGCAACGCTCGAGCCACAGCTCGAGGCTGCCAAGCGCGATATCGCGCTGCTCGTGGCGGCCAACACGAGCCTCGGGGCCACCCTCCTCATGGCCCTCACCCGCACCGCGGCGAAGTCGCTGCCGGTGAGCTTCGACCTCGACATCCTCGACCTGCATCACCGCCTCAAGCAGGACGCTCCCTCGGGGACCGCGCTCGCGCTCGGCCGCGTCGCGGCGCAGGCCCGCGGCGTGCCTGCGCCGACCGCGGGTGATGCCCGCGCACCGCGCGCCGGCCCGCGCCCGGTGGGCGAGATCGAGTTCGCCACGCTGCGCGCCGGGGATGGCGTCGGCGAACACACCGTGCTCTTCAGCGGCCATGGCGAAACGCTCGCCCTGACCCACCGGGCGAGCGATCGCGGGATCTTCGCGCGCGGCGCACTGGCGGCGGCGCTCTGGCTCGTCGCACAGCCGCCGGGCCGCTACGACATGGAGGATTTCCTAGGCTTAAAAACAGCCACTTAGATGGATCTTCGCGAAAGTGAATGAGCTTATGCCCGACGCTGCGCCGGGGGGAATTTTCCGTGGACACATCGCCCGCAAAGCCCGTAAAATTTCTGCCTAATCCGTGTACGGGTTAGTCCATGCAAGGCGGGAGGATGTTCGATGAGAACTCCTCCCGCTTTGTGTATGTGCGTCAGGGAGAGCTGATTACGTGAGCGTACCTGCGGTGCTCGCGCTGGCCGACGGAACGATCTTCCGCGGACAGTCGATCGGAGCCAAGGGCAACACCACAGGCGAAGTCGTTTTCAACACTGCCCTCAGCGGCTATCAGGAGATCCTGACCGATCCGTCATACGCCCGTCAGATCGTCACGCTCACCTGCCCGCACGTCGGCAACACCGGCGCGACGCCCGAGGACCTCGAGTCCGCGCAGATCTATCCCGCCGGCCTCGTCATCCGCGATCTGCCGATCCTCGCGAGCAACTGGCGCGCCAACGAGTCGCTGCCGGAGTTTCTCGAGCGCGGCCGCGTCGTCGCCATCGCCGGCATCGACACGCGCAAGCTGACGCGCATCGTGCGCGAGAAGGGCGCGCAGGCCGGCTGCATCATGACCGGGGAAAAGGCGGACCAGGCCGCGGCCGTCAAGGCGGCGCGCAAGTTCCCGGGACTGAAGGGCATGGACCTGGCGAAGGTGGTGAGCACCAAGAAGAGCTACCAGTGGAACGAGGGCACGCTGTGGCCCGAGCCGACGCGTGCGCCGATCCGCGCCAATCAGCGCCTGCACGTCGTCGCCTACGACTTCGGCATCAAGCGCAACATCCTGCGACTGCTCGCCGACAGCGGCTGCCGCATGACGGTCATGCCGGCGCAGACGAGCGCCGAGGCGGCGCTGGCACTCGAGCCCGATGGCGTGTTCCTCTCGAACGGGCCGGGCGATCCGGAGCCGTGCGAGTACGCCATCAAGGCCACGCAGAAGTTCCTCGAGACCGATCTGCCGCTGTTCGGTATCTGTCTCGGCCACCAGATCCTCGGACTCGCCGCGGGCGCACGTACGGTGAAAATGAAGTTCGGGCATCACGGCGCGAATCACCCGGTGCAGGATCTCGAGACCGGGCGCGTATTCATCACCAGCCAGAACCACGGCTTTGCGGTGGACGAGAGCACGCTTCCCGAGGGCGTCAGACCGACCCATCGCTCGCTCTTTGACGGCTCGCTCCAGGGCATTGCCTTCGCCGAGCGCCCGGTGTTCGGCTTCCAGGGACATCCCGAGGCGAGCCCCGGCCCGCACGACCTGCGACCGCTGTTCGAGCGTTTCAACCACTTCATGCTGCGCCGGCTGCAGGCGCAGCTGAAGTTGGCCGAGCAGACTCTGCGCCGCCAGCAGGTCGGCGGCGGCCGCTGAGCGTGGGGAAGCGCACCGACATCGAGAGCATCCTGATCATCGGCGCCGGTCCGATCGTCATCGGTCAGGCGTGCGAGTTCGACTACTCCGGCGCCCAGGCCTGCAAGGCGCTGCGCGAGGAGGGCTATCGCGTCATCCTCGTCAACTCCAATCCCGCCACCATCATGACGGACCCGGAGATGGCGGACGCCATCTACATCGAGCCGGTGAACGCGCGCACCGTGGCACGCATCATCGAGAAGGAGCGCCCCGATGCGCTGCTGCCCACCATGGGTGGGCAGACCGCGCTCAACACCGCGCTCGATCTGGTGCGCGAGGGAGTGCTCGAAAAGTACGAGGTCGAGCTGATCGCCGCCTCGCGCGCCGCCATCGACATGGCGGAGGATCGCGAGCTGTTCCGCAACGCCATGCGCGAGATCGGGCTCGAGACGCCGCAGTCGCAGATCGCACGCAGCCTCGATGAGGCGCTGGCGATCGCCGGTGAGATCGGCTATCCGGTGGTGGTGCGCCCGTCGTTCACGCTCGGCGGCAGCGGCGGGGGTATCGGCTACAACCGCGAGGAGCTCGAGGACATCGTGGCGCGCGGGCTCGACGCCTCGCCGACCGGCGAGGTGCTGCTCGAGGAGTCCGTGATCGGCTGGAAAGAGTTCGAGATGGAGGTGGTGCGCGACCACAACGACAACTGCATCATCGTCTGCTCGATCGAGAACCTCGATCCCATGGGTGTGCACACCGGCGACTCGATCACTATCGCCCCGGCGCTCACTCTCACCGACAAGGAGTATCAGCGCATGCGCGATGCTGCGGTCGCGGTGCTGCGCAAGATCGGCGTCGACACCGGCGGCTCGAACGTGCAGTTCGCGGTGAACCCGGAGGACGGGCGACTGCTGGTCATCGAGATGAATCCGCGGGTGTCGCGCTCCTCGGCGCTCGCCTCCAAGGCGACCGGCTTTCCGATCGCCAAGATTGCCGCGAAGCTTGCGGTCGGCTACACCCTCGATGAGCTCAAGAACGACATCACCGGCGGGGCGACCCCCGCCTCGTTCGAGCCCTCGATCGACTACGTCGTGGTGAAGATTCCGCGCTTCACCTTCGAGAAGTTCCCGGCCGCGAATGACCGCCTCACGACGCAGATGAAATCCGTGGGCGAGGTGATGGCGATCGGCCGCACCTTTCAGGAGTCGCTGCAGAAGGCGCTGCGGGGCCTCGAGACCGGGCTCGATGGACTCAGCCCGCAGCTCACGATGCCGCTCACCGACGAGATGCAGGACAAGCTCGCTCACGAGCTGCGCGCCCCGGGAGCGAACCGCCTGCTCTACGTGGCGGACGCCTTCCGCGCCGGGTGGCCGCTGACGCGCATCGCCGAGCTCACGCGCATCGATCCGTGGTTCCTCGCGCAGATCGAGGAGCTCGTGCGCGAGGAAGCCCAGATGCTCGGGGAAGGACTCGGCGCGCTCACCGCCGAGCGGCTGCGCCTGCTCAAGCGCAAGGGCTTCTCCGACAGCCGCATCGCGCGCCTCGTCGACATGCCCGAGAAGGCGATCCGCGACAAGCGCCATGAGCTCGGCGTCGTGCCGGTGTTCAAGCGTGTCGACACCTGCGCGGCGGAGTTCGCTACCTCGACCGCCTACCTCTACTCCACCTACGAGGAGGAGTGCGAGGCGCAGCCCACCACGCGGCGCAAGGTCATGATTCTCGGCGGCGGACCGAATCGGATCGGGCAGGGAATCGAGTTCGACTACTGCTGCGTGCACGCCGCGCTGCAGCTGCGCGAGGACGGCTTCGAGACCATCATGGTCAACTGCAATCCCGAGACCGTCTCGACCGACTACGACACCTCCGACCGGCTGTATTTCGAGCCCCTCACGCTCGAGGACGTGCTCGAGATCCTGGCGGTGGAGAAGCCCGAGGGCGTCATCGTGCAGTTTGGTGGCCAGACGCCGCTCAAGCTGTCGCGCGCGCTCGAGGCGGCCGGTGCGCCGATCATCGGCACCTCGCCCGACTCGATCGACGTCGCCGAGGACCGCGAGCGCTTCCAGGCGCTGGTGAGGAAGCTCGGACTCAAGCAGCCGGCCAACGCCACGGCGCGCACCGAGGATCAGGCCGTGCAGCTGGCACGTGAGGTGGGCTTCCCGCTCATCGTGCGGCCCTCGTACGTGCTCGGCGGGCGTGCCATGGAGGTGGTCTTCAACGAAGAGGACCTGCGCACCTACATGAGCCATGCGGTGCAGGTGTCGAACGACAGCCCGGTGCTGCTCGACCGCTTCCTCGACGTCGCTATCGAGGTCGACGTGGACGCGGTCTGTGACGGCGAGGACGTGCTGATCGGCGGCATCATGGAGCACATCGAGCAGGCCGGGGTGCACTCGGGAGACTCCGGCTGTTCGCTGCCGCCGAACAGTCTGACGCGCGAGATGCAGTCGGAGCTGCGCGTGCAGACCCGCAAGCTCGCGCGCGCGCTGAACGTCGTCGGGCTCATGAACGTGCAGTACGCCATCCAGGCCGGTGTCGTCTACGTGCTCGAGGTCAACCCCCGTGCCTCGCGCACCGTCCCCTTCGTCTCCAAGGCGACCGGGCTGCCGCTCGCCAAGATCGCGGCGCGCGTCATGACGGGGCGCAAGCTCAAGCAGCTGGTGGGCGCGGTCGAGCGCGTACCCGGCTACTACTCGGTGAAGGAAGCGGTGTTCCCCTTCGTCAAGTTCCCCGAGGCCGACCCGATTCTCGGTCCCGAGATGAAGTCGACCGGCGAGGTGATGGGCACCGGACGTACCTTCGGCGAGGCCTATGCCAAGGCGCAGAGCGCCTCGGGCGTGACGCTGCCGCGCCAGGGCGTCGCCTTCATCAGCGTGCGCGATCGCGACAAGGGCCCGGCCGTGGAGCTCGCACGCAAGCTCATCGAGCGCGGCTTCCAGCTGGTGGCCACCGCCGGCACCGCGCAGGCACTGACCGCCGCGGGCATCGCCTGCCGCCGCGTGAACAAGGTCCGGGAGGGCCGTCCGCACATCGTCGACATGATCAAGAACGACGAGATCGACCTGATCGTCAATACCACCGAGGGCAAGCAGGCCATCCGCGAGTCCAACTCGATCCGCCGCGAGGCGGTGCATCGGCGCGTGACCTACTACACGACGCTCGCCGCCGGCCTAGCGACCTGCGAGGCGCTCGACCACATGGATGAGGTCGAGGTGAACCGCCTGCAGGACCTGCACAGCGAGGCCCTCGGCCCATGAAGCACCCGATGACCCTCAACGGGGCCGAGGCGCTGCGCGCGGAGCTGAAGAAGCTCAAGTCCGAGGCGCGCCCGAACATCATCAGGGCCATCGCCGAGGCACGCGGGCACGGCGACCTCTCGGAGAATGCCGAGTATCACGCCGCGCGCGAGCAGCAGGGCTTCATCGAGGGGCGCATCAAGGAGATCGAGCACAAGCTTGCCAATGCGCAGGTGATCGACCCGGCGAAGCTCCCCAACACCGGCAAGGTGGTCTTCGGGGCGCAGGTCGAGCTCGAGGACCAGGCGGGCGGCGCGCGCGTCGTGTACCAGGTGGTGGGCGAAGACGAGGCGGACATCCGCGCCGGCCGGATCTCGGTGAGCTCGCCCATCGCCCGCGCGCTCGTCGGCAAGTCGGAAGGCGAGGTCGTGGACGTCGCTACCCCCGGGGGGACGCGCTCCTATGAGATCGTCGCGGTACGGTTCGCTTAAGCGTCCGGGATGAGGATGCGCGGCAGCTCCTCGCGCGGGCGATAGAGCACCGCGACGTTGCCGATACGGTGCACCAGCGCGCTCCCCGTGAGCTGCGCCAGCGTGCGAAACAGCTCGTCCCGCGCCTCACGATTCCCCGCGGCCGCCTTCACCTTGATGAGCTCGTGATCGCCGAGGGCGCGCGCCGTCTCGGCGAGTACCCCGGGCGCAAGTCCCGCACCGCCCACGCGGATCACCGGCTTCAGCGCGTGCGCAAGTCCTCGCAGGTGCTTGCGCTGGCGCTCGGACAGCGCGGGAGCGCGCACCTCAGCGGCCGGATGCACCGCCTTCTGCATCGGTCCATTCTATGAGGAACTTATGTCTGCCGCGGGACACCTAATTTCATGAGCCGGCGTTCCAGGAGCAGCGGGCGCTGGCTGAGAGAGCACTTTGCCGATCCGTTCGTGCAGCGGGCACAGAGTGAGGGGTGGCGGTCGCGGGCGGTGTTCAAGCTCGAGGAGATCGACCGGCGTGAGCGGCTGCTCAAGCCCGGGCAGGTGTGCCTCGATCTCGGTGCTGCCCCGGGCGCCTGGAGTCAGTACGCGCAGCAGCGCGTCGGACGCAAGGGGCGCGTAGTGGCGAGCGACATGCTGCCCATGGGCGATCTGCCGGGCGTCGAGTTCGTGCAGGGCGACTTCCGCGAGGAGTCGGTTTTCGAGCAGGTGATGAGTCTTGTGCCCCCCGGGGAGGTGGACGTCGTGCTCTCGGACATGGCGCCGAATCTCAGTGGCGTCGACGTCATCGATCAGCCCCGCGCCATGCATCTCGCCGAGCTCGCCCTGGACATGGCGGCACGCGTCTTGAAGCCGGGGGGCGCTGCCCTGATCAAGGTATTCCAGGGTGCGGGCTTCCCGGAGCTCCTGCAAAGTGCCCGCGCGCGATTCGCCCGGGTGAAGCTGGTGAAGCCACAGGCGTCCCGCGCCCGCAGTCCCGAGATCTATTTGCTGGCCATGCAGTTTCGCTTGGTGTAGGTTATTTTTTCGGGTGGCGGTCGCGCACCCGAAAGAGGACGCAAGCCTTTGAACGATTTGACAAAGAACATCCTGCTCTGGGTCGTCATCGTGCTAGTGCTGCTGGCGGTGTTCAGCCGCTACATGCCGACCGTGGGCCAGCCACAGGATATCTACTACTCGGCCTTCCTCGATGACGTGAAGAACGACCGCGTCGAGACCGTCATCCTGCAGGGCGACATGATCTACGGGCAGCGCAAGGACAAGTCGAGCTTCAAGACGCGCAATCCCGAGACCGATTACACCGCCCTCATCGGCACGCTCGAGAAGGCGCACGTCCAGATCGAGTCGCGCGAGCCGAAGCAGCCGAACTTCATCGGTCAGCTGCTGCTGCAGATGGCTCCGGCGCTATTACTGATCCTCGTCTTCCTTTACATGCTGCGGCAAATGCAGGGCGCTTCCGGCGGCCGGGGGGCGATGTCCTTCGGCAAGAGCCGGGCACGGCTTCTCGGTGAGGATCAGGTCAACGTGACCTTCGCCGACGTTGCCGGGGTCGATGAGGCCAAGCAGGAGGTCGGCGAGATCGTCGACTTCCTGAAAGACCCCGGCAAGTTCCAGAAACTCGGCGGCAAGATCCCCAAGGGCGTGCTGATGGTCGGTTCGCCGGGTACGGGCAAGACGCTCCTGGCGCGCGCCATTGCCGGCGAGGCCAAGGTGCCGTTCTTCACCATTTCCGGGTCGGACTTCGTCGAGATGTTCGTCGGTGTCGGTGCCTCGCGCGTGCGCGACATGTTCGAACAGGCGAAGAAGCACGCCCCGTGCATCATCTTCATCGACGAGATCGATGCCGTCGGCCGGCACCGCGGCGCCGGTCTCGGCGGCGGCCACGACGAGCGCGAGCAGACGCTCAACCAGCTGCTGGTGGAGATGGACGGTTTCGAGGGCAACGAGGGCATCATCGTCATCGCCGCCACCAACCGCCCGGACGTGCTCGATCCGGCGCTGCTGCGCCCCGGTCGCTTCGATCGCCAGGTGGTCGTGCCGTTGCCGGACGTGCGTGGCCGCGAGCAGATTCTGCGCGTGCACATGCGACGCGTGCCGCTGGCTGACGACGTGAAGCCGGCGCTGATCGCGCGCGGCACCCCGGGTTTCTCCGGGGCCGACCTCGCCAACCTCGTCAACGAGGCGGCACTGTTTGCCGCGCGCGCCAACAAGCGCATCGTCGGCATGGATGAGTTCGAGCGGGCCAAGGACAAGATCATGATGGGCACCGAGCGGCGCTCCATGGTCATGAGCGAGGCCGAGAAGCGCATGACGGCCTACCACGAGGCTGGTCACGCCATCGTCGGCATGACGGTGCCCGAGCACGATCCGGTCTACAAGGTCACCATCATCCCGCGGGGTCGCGCGCTCGGGGTGACGCAGTTCCTGCCCGAGCAGGATCGCTACAGCTTCTCCAAGCGCCGCCTCGAGAGCGCGATCGCGACGCTCTTCGGCGGCCGCATCGCCGAGGAGCTGATCTTCGGCCCGGAGTCGGTCACCACGGGTGCCTCCAACGACATCGAGCGGGCGACCGAGCTCGCGCGCAACATGGTCACCAAGTGGGGGCTCTCGGACCGCCTCGGCCCGCTCACCTACTCGGAGGAGACCGGCGAGGTCTTCCTCGGTCGCAGCGTGACGCAGCACAAGCAGGTCTCGGACGTCACCGCGCACGCCATCGACGAGGAAGTGCGCCGCGTGATCGAGAGCAATTACCAGCGCGCCCGGCAGATCCTCACCACCTCGCTCGAGAAGCTGCACCTCATGGCCGAGGCGCTGATGAAGTACGAGACCATCGACGAGGAGCAGCTGAGGGACATCATGGCCGGCAAGTCACCCAAGCCGCCGGCCGGCTGGGACGACACACTGTCCAACAAGCCGCCGACCGCACCGGCGCCGGCCGGTACGCCGGTGACGCCTGCAGCACAGCACTGAAGGTGAGCCGCGGCGGCCGGCGAGCGCCGCACCGCATGTCCTCGTCGTCCCCGCCGGTATTGCGCTGCGCAGACAAGACGCTCGATCTGAGCGTGCCGGTCGTCATGGGGGTGCTGAACGTCACCCCGGACTCGTTCTCGGACGGTGGGCGCTTCTACTCCGCCGGTGCGGCGGTGGAGCAGGGCGTGCGCATGGCCGCCGAGGGCGCGGCCCTCATCGACGTGGGCGGCGAGTCGACCCGGCCGGGAGCGCAGGGCGTGAGTGCAGCCGAGGAGCTGCGCCGCGTGATCCCGGTGATCGAGCAGCTGCGCACGCGCACCACCGCGGTCGTCTCCGTCGACAGCAGCAAGCCCGAGGTGCTGCGGGCCGCGGCCGCCGCGGGGGCCGGGCTCGTCAATGACGTGCGCGCGCTGCGCGAGCCGGGGGCGCTCGAGGCCGCCGCTGCCGGGGGATGCGCCGTGTGTCTGATGCACATGCAGGGCACGCCCGACACCATGCAGCGCGCACCGCACTACCAGGACGTCGTGGCTGAAGTCCGCGCCTTTCTCAGTGCGCGTGTCGCCGCCTGCCGCGCGGCGGGGATAGCCGCCGAGCGCCTGGCGGTCGACCCGGGGTTCGGCTTCGGCAAGACCGCGGAGCACAATCTCACCCTGCTGCGGCACCTGGCGGAGCTGGCGGCCGACGGCGTGCCGGTGTTGGTTGGGTTGTCGCGCAAATCGATGCTCGGCACACTTACTCAGAGGCAGCCGGCGGAGCGCATCTACGGCAGCATCGCGCTGGCGGTGATTGCCGCGCTCAACGGCGCGCGCATCATCCGTGCGCATGACGTGGCGCCGACCGTGGATGCCCTGAAAGTGGCGACGGCGGTTGCACGGCTCGGACCGCGCTAAGCGGCGGGGGGACAGATGGGTCGGCGTCGATGCCCGCAGCGCGATGCGGGCGAGGGCGACTCGCAGGGGCGGTGAATGACGCGACGATATTTCGGCACCGATGGAGTTCGCGGGCGGGTGGGAGTGCACCCGATGACCGTGGATTTTGCGCTGCAGCTCGCGAGCGCTGCGGCGCGCGTACTGGCCCCGGACGGTGGCGCCGTGCTGATCGGCAAGGACACCCGTCTCTCGGGCTACATGTTCGAATCGGCGCTCGAAGCCGGATTCGTCGCCGCCGGGGTGGATGTCATGCTGATCGGCCCGCTGCCGACACCCGGCATTGCCTACATGACGCGCCGCTTCAACTGCGACTTCGGCGTGGTGATCAGTGCCTCGCACAACCTCTACGACGACAACGGCATCAAGTTCTTCGACGCCTCGGGAGCGAAGCTCTCCGATGAGCTCGAGGAACGCATCGAGACCGAGCTCGCGCAGACGCCGCTCACGCGCGCCTCGCGCGACCTGGGCCGCGCTACGCGCGCCGACCGCTCACGCACCCACTATCAGGAGTTCTGTGCCGCGACGCTGCCACCGGGGCTGGACCTGTCGGGCCTGAAGATCGTGATCGACTGCGCCAACGGCGCCGCCTACAAGGTCGGCCCGCGTATCCTCGCGGATCTCGGCGCGGAGATCGTGCCGATCGGCTGCTCACCGAACGGGCGCAACATCAACGATGGCTGCGGCTCGATGGCTCCCGATCTGCTGCAGCTCACCGTACCCGGAGTGCGCGCCAACGTGGGACTCGCGCTCGATGGCGATGGCGACCGCCTCGTCATGGTCGATCATCTGGGGCGCATCGTCGATGGTGATCAGCTGCTGTACGTCATCGCCCGCGCTCTGCAACAGTCGCAGGAGCTGCGCGGGCCGGTGGTCGGCACCGTCATGAGCAACCTCGGGCTGGAGATGGCGCTGCGCGCGGCGGGCATCGAGTTCCGCCGCGCCGCGGTCGGAGATCGCTATGTGCTCTCCATGCTGCGCGAGACTCATGGCAACCTCGGCGGGGAGACCTCGGGACACATCCTGTGCCTCGACAAGACGACGACCGGAGATGGCCTGGTGAGCGCGCTGCAGGTGCTCGCCGTCATGAAGCGCACCGGCCGCTCGCTGGCGGAGCTCACCTCGGCGATGCGCAAGTATCCCCAGGTGCTGCTCAACGTTCAGGTGGCGAAGCGCTTCGACCCGGCGACGGTGCCGGCGGTGCAGGAGGCGGTGCGGCGCATCGAGCAGCGTCTCGACGGCGAGTGCCGCGTGGTGCTGCGGCCCTCGGGCACCGAGTCGGTCATCCGCGTCATGGTGGAAGGTCGGGACGAAACGGCGACGCGCGCCGCCGCGACCGAGCTCGCGGACATGATCCGCGGCATCGCCGGCTGAGCGCGTTGCGGACCGACTGCCGCGCCGTCAGCGGCCGACCGTTCCACGCCTCGACAGGCGGCTGCGGCGTCGCCGCAGGCCGCGACGCCCCGAAGGCTCGAGCGGCGCCGTTGCGTCACCCCCGTCGCATCGCTATCATCCCGCGCCCTTTGAGCCCTTGAGCGCGGTTCAAGCCGAGGTCGGTTGATGCGCCGCCCCATTGTTGCCGGTAACTGGAAGATGCACGGCTCGCGCAGCGAGACGGCGCGTCTCATCGAGGAGCTGCTGGCGCAGGCCCCGGCCGCTCCCGCCGCCACCTGCGTCGTCTGCCCGCCCTTCGTCTATCTGCACGAAGCGGGGCGTCTGCTGCGCGACTCGGTGTTCAGTCTCGGCGCCCAGGACGTTTGCGCGGACACGCACGGGGCCTTCACCGGCGAGGTATCCGCGGCAATGTTGAAGGACGTTGGCTGCGAGTACGTGATCGTCGGGCACTCCGAGCGGCGGCTGCTCTACCGCGAGAGCGACCAGCTCGTCGCCCGCAAGTTCGGCGCCGCGCACGGCAAGGGCCTGGTGCCGATCCTCTGCGTCGGCGAACAGCTCGCCGAGCGCGAGGCGGGGCGCACCCGCGAGGTAGTCGCACGGCAGCTCGATGCGGTGCTCGAGCTGTGCGGAGCCGGAGCGCTCGAGCACGGCGTGATTGCTTACGAGCCGGTATGGGCCATCGGCACTGGGCGCAACGCGACGCCCGAGCAGGCGCAGGACGTGCACGCCTTCATCCGCGCCCGGATCGCTGCCCGTGATGCTAGAATTGCCGCCGCTACCCGCATTCTCTACGGCGGCAGTGTCAAGGCGGGTAACGCGGCCGAGCTGTTCGCGAGGCCGGACGTCGACGGCGGCTTGGTCGGCGGCGCCTCGCTCAAGGCGGATGAGTTCCTGACAATCCTGGCCGCCGCGCGCGGGCCTGAGGATGAGTGAGTTTTTCCCATGTGGCGATTGATCTTGACTTGTGTGCAGGTGTTCTCGGCGTTTGTGATCGTAGGGCTCGTGCTGCTCCAGCGCGGCAAGGGTGCGGAGGCGGGCGCGGGCTTCGGCGCCGGGGCTTCCGGCACCGTGTTCGGCGCACGCGGTGCGACCACGGCGCTATCGCGCGCCACCGCGGTCTTCGCCGCGATCTTCATGCTCAACAGCCTCGCGCTCGCCTACATGGGGATGCGCGCCAGCGAGGCCCCGCAGAAGACGATTCTCGACGAGGCCGCCGCGCCGAAGCCGAAATCGCTCCCGGGCACTGGCTCGTCCTCAGCGGCGACCCCGCTGCCGCCGCCGCCCGCCTCGACACCGGCGCCGAGCCCCGCAGCGCCGGCGGAACCGCCGGCGAAGTAACGTCCGGGCGCAGTCCGCGCTGAGTCTCCTGATGTTGCCGACGTGGTGGAATTGGTAGACACACTAGCTTGAGGGGCTAGCGCCGCGAGGCGTGTCGGTTCGAATCCGACCGTCGGCACCAAAACGACTTACTGCGCTGCTACAATGCCAACCCCTTGAGCGGGGCGGGCCGCTTGCTCGTCCGCCTCCTCTTCGCACCCATAGCGCATGCTGTCGAACTATCTGCCGATACTGATCTTCCTGATCGTGGCCACTGCCGTGGCCGTGGTGCTGCTGGTGCTCGGCACCGGGATCGGGCGTTACTTCGCCCGCTTCCACCGCGACCCTGCCAAGCTCTCGCCCTACGAGTGCGGCTTCGAGGCGTTCGCCGACTCGCGCAACAAGTTCGACGTGCGCTACTACCTGGTGGCGATCCTCTTCATCGTTTTCGATCTCGAGATCGCGTTCCTGTTTCCCTGGGCCGTGGCGCTCGGCAAGATCGGCCTGTTCGGTCTCATCGCCATGGCCATCTTCCTCGCCATTCTCGTGGTCGGCTTCGTCTACGAGTGGAAGAGAGGAGCGCTCGAGTGGGATTAGCGGCCGAGAGCCCGGAGGGCTTCGCGCAGCGCGGCTTCGTCACCGCGCGGCTCGATGACCTCATCAATTGGGCACGCACCGGGTCGCTGTGGCCCATGACCTTCGGCCTGGCGTGCTGCGCCGTGGAGATGATGCACGCCGGCGCCTCGCGCTACGACCTCGACCGCTTCGGCGTCGTATTCCGCCCGAGTCCGCGGCAGTCGGACGTGATGATCGTCGCCGGTACGCTGGTCAACAAGATGGCGCCGGCGCTGCGCAAGGTGTACGACCAGATGGCGGAGCCCCGCTGGGTGATCTCCATGGGCTCGTGCGCCAATGGCGGCGGCTACTATCATTATTCGTATTCCGTGGTGCGTGGTTGCGACCGCATCGTGCCGGTGGATGTGTATGTTCCGGGCTGCCCGCCGACGGCGGAAGCCCTGGTGTACGGAATCGTGCAGTTGCAGAAGAAGATCGCGCGCACCAGCACGATCGCCAGATAAGCGATAAATGGAGCAGGTCAGCACGTGAGCGAGCTCATCGAGGCTCTCGCGGGTAAGGTCGATGCGCAACTGCACGGCAGCGTGCGGCGCGTGGCCGCGCGCGCGCAGGAGCTCGCCTACGAGACCGACGCCGATGCGCTGCTCGGCGTCTGTCGCACACTGCGCGATCACCCCGACCTCCGGTTCGAGATGCTCATGGATCTCGCCGGCGTCGACTTCCTCCATTACGGGCACGACGACTGGGAGACCGAGGGTGCCACCCGCTCGGGGTTCAGCCGCGCGCGGCTGACACCCGCTGCCAGGCCCGATCCCGATGCGCCCGGGCGCTTCGCGGTCGTCTACAACCTGCTGTCGATCAGCCACAACCGGCGCGTGCGGCTCACGGTCCGCTGCCCGGACACCGCCGAGCCGGTGGTCGACTCGGTGGTGGACATCTGGGCGAGCGCCAACTGGTTCGAGCGCGAAGCCTTCGACCTGTTCGGTATCCTGTTCCGCGGGCACCCGGACCTGCGCCGCATCCTCACCGACTACGGCTTCATCGGCCACCCCTTCCGCAAGGACTTCCCCCTCGGCGGCAACGTCGAGGTGCAGTACGACCCGGACAAGCAGCGCGTGGTGTACCAGCCCGTGAGCATCACGCCGCGCGTGCTGGTGCCCAAGGTCATCCGCCACGACCACCGCTACGAGCCCTCGCTCCGCGATCCGCAGGCGCCACGCTGATGGCCAGCCCCACCGCGGAGATCCGCAACTACACGATGAACTTCGGGCCGCAGCACCCCGCCGCCCACGGCGTGCTGCGCCTGGTGCTCGAGCTCGACGGCGAGGTCATACAGAAGGCTGACCCGCACATCGGGCTGCTGCACCGCGCGACCGAGAAGCTCGCCGAGTCCAAGCCCTTCAACCAGTCGATCGGCTACATGGACCGCCTCGACTATGTGTCGATGATGTGCAGTGAGCACGCCTACGTGCTCGCCATCGAGCGGCTGCTCGGCATCGAGCCGCCGGAGCGGGCGCAGTACATCCGCGTGATGTTCGACGAGATCACCCGCATCCTCAATCACCTCATGTTCCTCGGCTCGCACAGCCTCGACATCGGCGCGATGACGGTGTTTCTGCTGTGCTTCAAGCAGCGCGAGGAGCTCATGGACGTCTATGAAGCGGTGTCGGGTACGCGCATGCACGCGACCTACTACCGCCCGGGAGGCGTGTACCGCGATCTCCCCGACTCCATGCCGAAGTATCAGGCCTCGAAGTGGCGTTCGGCGAAAGACGCCGCGCGCCTCAACGAGGCGCGCGCGGGGACCATGCTGGACTTCATCGAGGCATTCACCGTGGCCTTTCCCGCCGCGGTCGATGACTTCGAGACGCTGCTCACCGACAACCGCATCTGGAAGCAGCGCACGGTGAATATCGGCGTCGTGAGTCCCGAGCGCGCCCAGCAGCTCGGCTTTTCCGGGCCGATGCTGCGC
Source organism: Steroidobacteraceae bacterium (assembly GCA_035516875.1). Lineage (GTDB taxonomy): Bacteria > Pseudomonadota > Gammaproteobacteria > Steroidobacterales > Steroidobacteraceae > 13-2-20CM-66-19. Next base: position 13,678 of record DATIZW010000056.1, on the reverse strand, counting down.
GGCTCGGGTATTGCCTGGGACCTGCGCAAGAAGCAGCCCTACGAGGTGTACGAGCGGATGGACTTCGACATCCCGGTGGGCGTCAACGGCGACTGTTATGACCGCTACCTGGTGCGCGTCGAGGAGATGCGCCAGGCGAACCGCATCATCCGCCAGTGCGTCGAATGGCTGCGCGCCCACCCCGGTCCGGTGATGATCGAGGACCGCAAGGTACGCCCGCCGCGGCGCGAGGCCATGAAGGAGGACATGGAAGGCCTCATCCACCACTTCAAATTCTTCACCGAGGGCTACGAGGTGCCCGCCGGAGATACCTATGCCGCGATCGAGGCGCCGAAGGGCGAGTTCGGCGTCTATCTGATCTCCGACGGCGCCAACAAGCCCTATCGGCTCAAGTGCCGCGCGCCGGGCTTTGCGCATCTTGCCTCCCTCGAGGAGATGTGCCGCGGACACATGATCGCCGACGTGGTGGCGGTGATCGGCTCGCAGGACATCGTGTTCGGGGAGATCGACCGGTGAGCCCGGAGCGCAGCAACGTCGGCGTCGGCGGCACCGCCCTGGTGAGCAAGCTGGCGCTGCTGTCGGAGGAAACCACCCGGGAGATCGATCACTGGGTGGCGAAGTTTCCGCCCGGACGGCACCGCTCGGCGTGCATCGCCGCGCTGCGTGTCGCGCAGGAGCAGAACCACGGCCACCTGACCGCCGATCTCATGGATGCCGTGGCCGAGTACCTCAAGCTGCCGCCGATCCAGGTGTACGAGGTGGCGAGCTTCTACTCGATGTTCGAGATCCATCCGTGCGGTCGCCATCACGTCAGCATCTGCACCAACATCTCCTGCATGCTGAACGGCGGCGAGGAGCTGCTGGCACACGCCGAGCGCAAGCTCGGCATCCGCGTGAACCAGAGCACGCCGGACGGCCGCATCTTCCTCAAGAAGGAAGAGGAATGCCTGGCGGCCTGCACCGGGGCGCCGATGTTGATGGTCGATCACGTGTTCCACGAGCACCTCACGCCCGAGAAGCTCGACGCCATCCTGGATGGGCTGAAGTGAGCGATCTCGAGAGCCAGTACGCCGGGCGGATGAACCTCGTGGCCTTCGAGCCGCTCAAGCTCGAGCGCTCGTGGACGCTCGAGACCTACCGCAGCATCGGCGGCTATGCGGTCTGGGAGCGGCTGCTCAGGGACAAGCCCGACCGCGGCTCGATCATCGAGCAGGTCAAGGCCTCGGGGCTGCGCGGGCGCGGCGGCGCCGGCTTTCCCACCGGCACCAAGTGGAGCTTCATGCCGCGCAACTCCCCGGTGCAGAAGTACCTGGTATGCAACTCCGATGAGAGCGAGCCCGGCACCTGCCACGACCGGGACATCCTGCGCTACAACCCGCACGCGGTTATCGAGGGGCTCGCCATCGCCGGCTATGCCACCAACGCGACCGTGGCCTACAACTACATTCGCGGCGAGTTCCTCGGCGAGCCGGTGCCGCGCTTCGAGGCGGCGCTCGCCGAAGCGTACGCCGCGGGACTGCTCGGCAAGAACGTGCTGGGCTCGGGCGTGGATTTCGATCTGCACACCTTCGTCGGCGCCGGTGCCTACATCTGCGGCGAGGAGACCGGGCTCCTCGAGTCACTCGAGGGCAAGCCCGGCAAGCCGCGTTTCAAGCCGCCGTTTCCTGCCAACTTCGGTGTGTACGGAGCGCCGACCACCATCAACAACACCCTGAGCTTCGCCTCCGTGCCGACCATCCTGCGCAAGGGCCCGGCCTGGTTCGCCGGGCTCGGGCCGGCGAACTCCGCCGGCACCATGATCTATTCGGTGTCCGGGCACGTCGCCAAGGCGCGCAATCTCGAGTTGCCGCTCGGCATCCCGTTCGCGGACCTGCTGGCGCTGTGTGGCGGGGTGCGTGGCGGCCGCAAGCTCAAGGCGGTGATCCCGGGCGGTGTCTCGGTGCCGGTGGTGCCGGGCGAGACCATGTTGAAAACCAACATGGACTACGACTCGGTGAAGGCCGCGGGCTCGGCGCTCGGCACCGGCGCGGCCATCGTCATGGACGAGACCACCTGCATGGTGCGCGTGCTCGAGCGCATCTCGCGCTTTTACATGTCCGAGTCGTGCGGCCAGTGCACGCCCTGTCGCGAAGGCACGGGCTGGATGAATCGCATGCTGAGGCGCGTGCTCACCGGGCAGTCGCGCCGCGAGGAGTTGGGACTGCTGCTCGATGTGGCGAACCACATCGAAGGGCACACCATCTGCGCCTTCGGCGACGCCTCGGCGTGGCCGGTGCAGAGCTTCCTCAAGCACTACCGGCACGAGTTCGAATACATGATCGATCACGGCGGACGCAGCCTCGTTACCGACGGACAGGGAGCGCAGGCGGCCTGAAGCGGCACGCACGGCACGGCAAGCCCATGGCGGATGACCTGATCAACATCGAAGTCGACGGCGTGCCACTCAAGGCCCGCAAGGGCGAGATGATCATTCGCGCCACCGACCGCAGCGGTATCTACGTGCCGCGCTTCTGCTACCACGAGAAGCTCGCGGTGGCGGCCAACTGCCGCATGTGCCTGGTCGAGGTCGAGAAGGCGCCCAAGCCGCTGCCGGCGTGCGCCACGCCGGTGGCCGAGGGCATGAAGGTGTTCACCAAGTCGCCGCGCGCCATCGGCGCGCAGCGCTCGGTGATGGAGTTCCTGCTGATCAATCACCCGCTCGATTGCCCGATCTGCGACCAGGGCGGGGAGTGCGAGCTGCAGGACCTCGCGGTCGGCTTCGGCCGCGACATCTCGCGCTACAACGAGGGCAAGCGCGCGGTGGCGGACGAGAACCTCGGGCCCCTCATCGCCACCGACATGACGCGCTGCATCCAGTGCACGCGCTGCATCCGCTTCACCGAGGAGATCGCCGGCATCCAGGAGCTCGGCACCGTCGGGCGCGGCGAGCACATGGAGGTACGAAGCTATATCGAGAGCACGGTGAACCACGAGCTCTCGGGCAATGTCATCGACCTCTGTCCGGTGGGAGCGCTGGTGTCGAAGCCGTACCGTTTCACGGCACGCGCCTGGGAGATGGGAGCGGTGCCGCTCATTTCCCCGCACGACGCGGTCGGTACCAACGTCTATGGGCACGTGCTGCGCGGGCGGCTGATGCGCGTGGTGCCGCGCGAGAACGAGGCGATCAACGAGATCTGGATCGCCGACCGCGACCGCTTCAGCTACGAGGGCGTGTACAGCGCCGACCGGCTGCGCTCGCCGCTGCTGCGCCGGGGCACCGAGTGGCTCGAGAGCGACTGGGAGCCGACGCTCATGACGGTCGCCGAAGGCCTCAGGGATCGCGCCACGAGCCTCGGCGTCCTGGTGAGCCCCTCGAGCACGCTCGAGGAGCTGTATCTGGCGGCGCGCCTCACGCGCGGCCTCAAATCGCACAATATCGATCATCGCCTGCGCCAGCGCGACTTCCGTGACCAGGGGGCGGACCCCCCGTTCCCGGCCCTCGGCGTGCGCATCGCCGAGGTGGACGCGCTCAATACGCTGCTCGTGATTGGCTCGAACCTGCGCCGCGAGGTGCCGATGCTCGCGCATCGGGTGCGCAGGGCCGCGCAACGCGGCTGCGCGGTGGCGATGATGAATCCCGTGCGCTTTCCCTACCAGTTCCCGGTGCGTGCCTACCTGACGTCGGCGCCCGCCGATCTCGTGGCGGATCTCGCCGCGGTGCTCGGCGCAGCAAGCGCGGCCAGCGGTCAGCCGCTGCCCGCGCACGTCGCGGCCGTAGTGAGCGCCGTCGAAGTGAAGGACGCGCACCGCGCGCTGGCACAGGCGCTGCTCGCGGGCGAGCGGCGCGCCATCTGGCTCGGTGCGCTGGCGCTGCGCCATCCGGGGTTCGCCGATCTGCGCGCCCTCGCCACGGCGCTGGCGCAGCTCTCCGGCGCGACGTTCGGCATCATTGCCGAGGGTGGCAACGCCGCGGGCGCGTATATCGCCGGCGCCGTGCCGCACCGCGAGGCCGCTGCCAGGGCGCTCGCACGTCCCGGGTTGAATGCGCGCGAGATGCTCGCCGAGCCGCTGCGCGCTTACTTGCTGTTCGGGGGCGTCGAGCCTTCGATCGATGCGCTCGACCCCGAGAGCCTGCGCACGCTGGCCAAGGCCGAGTTCGTCGTCTCGATAACCCCTTTCGCCAGCCAGGAGCTCAAGGCGGTGGCACACGTCATGTTACCGATCGGCACGTTCGCCGAGACCTGCGGGACGTACGTGAACTGCGAGGGCTTGTGGCAGAGCCAACCGGGCGCGGCCACGCCGGTCGGCGAGGCGCGCCCCGGCTGGAAGGTGCTGCGGGTCCTCGGCAATCTGCTCGGTCTCCCGGGCTTCGACTACCAGTCCGCGGAAGAGGTGCTCGCCGAGGTGCGGCGCGCCTGCGAGGCGTTGCCGCCGCCTGGCTATCGCGGCACGCACGGCGTGCGGCTGCCCGAGCCCGAGGGTCGCTCCGAGGAGGTCGTGGTCTGCGACATTCCGATGTATCAGATCGACGCGGTGGTGCGCCGGGCGGTGTCGTTGCAAAGAACCCGCGAAGGCCGCACCGCGGTCGCAACTTACTGAGCGGGCGCACCAGGTGCTCAAGACGCTCACCACCACGTGGATTTCGCTGCCGGACTACGCACGCGCGACCGGCCTGATCCTCGTCATCACCGTCTCGCTCATCATCCTGGTCGCGTTGCTGACGCTCTGGGAGCGCAAGGTCATCGGCTGGATGCAGCTGCGGCGGGGACCCAACCGCGTGCGCATCTTTGGCCTCCTGCCGGGGGTCGGCCAGCCCTTCGCCGACGTCTTCAAGCTCCTGCTGAAGGAAGTCGTCATCCCGGCGAACGCTGACAAGGTTCTGTTCCGCGTCGCGCCGATGATCGTGCTGGTGCCGGCATTCGCCGCCTGGGCGGTGATCCCGCTTTCGCCGACGGTGGTGGTGTCGCAGGCCGATGCGGGACTCCTCTATCTCCTGTCGCTCACCTCCATGGGGGTGTACGGCGTCATCCTCGCCGGCTGGTCAGCAAACTCCAAGTACGCCTTCCTCGGCGCGATGCGCTCGGCGGCGCAGATGGTCGCCTACGAGATCGCCATGGGCTTTGCGCTGGTCGGCGTGCTCATGGCCGCCGGCAGCATGAATCTCGGCACCATCGTGCGCACCCAGGAGGGCGGGCTGCTTTCATGGAACTGGTTCTGGCTGTTCCCGCTGCTCATGGTGTACTTCATCTCGGGCATCGCTGAGACCAACCGCGCACCCTTCGATGTCGCCGAGGGCGAGTCCGAGATCGTCGCCGGCTTTCACGTCGAGTACTCGGGGATGGCATTTGCGCTGTTCTTCCTCGCCGAATACGCCAACATGATCCTCATCGCGACGCTCACCGCGGTGTTCTTCTTCGGCGGCTGGCAGGGACCCTTCCAGGGCTACCCGGCGCTCGGCGGCACTTTTCTCGGGCAACCGAGCTTCCTGTGGCTGTTCCTCAAGGCGTTCTGCCTGGTGTTCCTGTTCCTGTGGTTCCGCGCCACCTTCCCGCGCTACCGCTACGACCAGATCATGCGCCTCGGCTGGAAGGCGCTGATCCCGGTGACGCTGGTGTGGATCGGCGTCGAGATGCTGCTGGCCGTGTACCACGTCGGGCCGTGGGCGCGGGCCTGGTATCACTGACGAGGCGAAGCGATGGCGCTCAATCCGCTCAAGACGTTCCTCCTGCCCGAGCTCATCAGGGGTCTGATGGTGACGGCGCGCACCTTCGTCACCAACAAGTACACGCTCAATTACCCCGAGGAAAAGACGCCGCAGTCGCCGCGCTTTCGCGGCCTGCACGCGTTGCGCCGCTACCCGAACGGCCAGGAGCGGTGCATCGCCTGCAAGCTGTGTGAGGCGGTGTGCCCCGCGGTGTGCATCACCATCGACTCGGACGTCGCGCCCGACGGCACGCGGCGCACCACGCGCTACGATATCGACCTGTTCAAGTGTATCTACTGCGGTTTCTGCGAGGAGGCCTGCCCGGTGGACGCCATCGTGCTGACGCGTATTCACGAGTACCACATGGAACGGCGCGGTGAGAACATCATGAGCAAGGACAAGCTGCTCGCAGTCGGCGAGCGCTACGAGGCAATGATCGCCGCCGACAAGGCCGCGGACGCCCCCTACCGATGAGCTCGGGCGCGCAAGCGGCGGCGGGCGCTGTGGCATGCTGATCCAGGCGCTGTTCTACCTGTTCGCCACCATCCTGGTGCTCGCGGCGCTGTGGGTGATTACCGCCCGCAACCCGGTGTACTCGGCGCTCGGCCTGGTCATGTGCTTCATCACCTCGGCAGCGATCTGGCTGCTGCTCGAGGCCGAGTTTCTCGCCGTGGTGCTGGTACTGGTGTACGTCGGCGCGGTGATGGTGTTGTTCCTGTTCGTGGTGATGATGCTCGACATCAATCTCGCGAAGCTGCGCGAGGGCTTCACGCGCTTCGCCTGGCTCGGCTGGCTGACCGCGCTCGCGGTGATCGTGGAGATCGCCGGAGTGATCTGGGCGCGCCGCGGCCTCGGGCTCGATGCCAGCCGCGGCGGCGTGCCGACGTCCGCCACTTACAGCAACACGCTCGCCCTCGGGCGCGTGCTCTATACCCGCTACGCCTACCCCTTCGAGCTCGCCGCCATGCTGCTGCTGGTGGCGATCATCGCCGCCATCGCGCTCACGCTGCGCCATCGGCCGGGACTCAAGCAGCAGAACATCGCCGCCCAGGTCGCGGTGCGGCCCGCGGAGCGGCTGCGCATCGTGAAGATGGACGCGGAGAAGCGCGCATGATCACGCTCGGGCAGCTGCTGACGCTGTCGGGCGTGCTGTTTGCGCTCGCGGTGGCCGGCATCTTCCTCAACCGCAAGAACGTCATCCTGTTGCTGATGTGCGTGGAGCTGCTGCTGCTCGCGGCGAACTTCAACTTCATCGCTTTCTCGCGCTATCTCGGCGACATCAACGGCCAGGTATTCGTGTTCTTCGTGCTCACCGTGGCGGCGGCCGAGTCGGCGATCGGACTCGCCATCGTGGTGGTGCTGTTCCGCGAGCGCCGCACCATCGACGTCGAAGACCTGAACGCACTCAAGGGCTGACCGTGCAGCACCCGCTCAATCCCAGTGTACTGCTCGCCATCCCGTTGCTGCCGCTCCTGGCCGCGGTCCTCGCCGGCGTCGGCGGCCGGCTCATCGGACGCGTCGGGGCGCACACCGTCACCTGTCTCGCGGTGGGGGTGTCGTGCGGGCTGTCGCTGCTGGTGCTCAGGCAGATCTACTGGGACGGCGCGCCGCTCTACGACGGCGCGGTGTACACCTGGCTGGTGAGCGATGGCATGCACATGGAGGTCGGCTTCCTCGTCGACCGGCTCACCGCTTTGATGATGGCTGTGGTGACCTTCGTATCGCTGTGCGTGCACGTCTACACCATCGGCTACATGCGCGACGACGCGGGCTATACCCGCTTCTTCAGCTACATCTCGCTGTTCACCTTCTCCATGCTCATGCTGGTGATGGCCAACAACTTCATGCAGCTGTTCTTCGGCTGGGAGGCAGTAGGAATGGTCTCCTACCTCCTCATCGGCTTCTGGTACACGCGGCCGAGCGCCATCTTCGCCAGCCTCAAGGCGTTCATCGTCAACCGCATCGGCGACTTCGGCTTCCTGCTCGGCATCGCCGGCATCGCCTACTTCACCCAGTCGCTCAGTTACCGCGACGCCTTCGCCGCGGCGCCGCAGATTGCGCACCAGCTGCTGCCCATGACGGCAAGCTCGGGTGTCCCGGCGCTGACGCTCATCTGCGTGTGCCTGTTCATCGGCGCGATGGGTAAGTCGGCGCAGGTGCCGCTGCACGTGTGGCTGCCAGACTCCATGGAGGGGCCGACACCGATTTCCGCGCTCATCCACGCGGCCACCATGGTGACTGCGGGCATCTTCATGGTGGCGCGCATGTCGCCGCTGTTCGAGTATTCCGCGGGCGCACTGTCGTTCGTGCTGGTGATCGGCGCCACCACGGCGTTCTTCATGGGGCTGCTGGGCGTCGTCAACAACGACATCAAGCGGGTGATCGCCTACTCGACGCTCTCGCAGCTCGGCTACATGACGGTGGCGCTCGGGGTGTCGGCCTACGGCGCGGGCATCTTCCATCTGATGACGCATGCCTTTTTCAAGGCGCTGCTGTTCCTCGCCGCCGGCTCGGTCATCATCGCGCTGCACCACGAGCAGGACATGCGCAAGATGGGCGGGCTCGCCAAGTACATGCCCATCACCGCGGTGACCTGCTGGATCGGGGCGCTCGCACTGGTCGGCACGCCGTTCTTCTCCGGCTTTTACTCGAAGGACGCCATCATCGAGGCGGTCGGCGCCTCGCACCGCTTCGGCAGCACCTACGCCTACTGGTGTGTGCTGTGCGGGGTGTTCGTTACCTCGCTCTACACCTTCCGGCTGCTGTTCCTCACCTTCCACGGGCCGGAGCGTTTCCGTGCCGCGCTTGCCACGCACGCCGCGCCCGCCGGCGCCGCGGAGGGGGCAGTGCACGGTGACCACGACTCTGCGCACGGCGAGACACCGCACGAGAGCCCCTCGGTGGTCACCGTGCCGCTGATCGCCCTCGCCATTCCCTCGGTCGTCATCGGCGCCCTGACCGTAGCTCCGGTGCTGTTCGGCGGCTACTTCAGCCGCTCGATCTTCGTACTCCCGGAGAACGACGTCACCGCGCGGGTGGGCGCAGACTTCGCCGGCCCGGTGGCTTTCGCGCTGCACGGCCTCATCGCGCCGCCGTTCATTCTTGCGCTCGCTGGCGCGCTCACCGCCTGGGCGTTCTTCCTCAGGCGGCCGCAGTGGGCCGATGCTGCCGCCGCACGCTGGCGCTGGCTCTACACGACGCTCACGCAGAAATACTACTTCGACTGGTTCAACGAGAACGTAATCGTGCCGCTCGCGCGGCTCATCGGCACCGGGTTATGGAAGGGTGGCGACCAGGCGTTGATCGACGGGGTGCTGGTGGACGGCACCGCCCGCGAGCTCGGCTGGCTCGGCGCGCTGCTGCGGCGCGCGCAGAACGGCTATCTCTACTCCTACGCCTTCTGGATGATGATCGGACTTGCACTGCTGCTCGGCTGGTTCCTGACGCACGCTTAAACCAAGAGCACGAAAGCACACGCATGCACGCCCTGCTGTCGGTCCTGATCTGGCTGCCCATCGGCGCGGGGGTCGTGATCCTGCTGCTCGGCGACCGCCACATCGGCGCCGGGCGCTGGCTCTCGCTCGCCGCCTCGCTCGCGACACTCGCGCTGTCGATCCCGCTGTGGACGCACTTCAACACCACTACCGCGGCGCTGCAGTTCCCGGAGCTCCTGCCGTGGATCCCGCGTTTTCAGGCCTACTACGCGCTCGGAGTCGACGGGATCTCGCTGCCGCTGATCGTGCTCACCGCCTTCATGACGGTGCCGGTGGTGATCGCCGCCTGGAGCGTGATCGACAGCCGCCCGGCGCAGTACTACGCCGCGTTCCTCATCATGGAAGGCCTGATGATCGGGGTGTTCTCCGCCACCGATGCGCTGCTGTTCTACTTCTTCTGGGAAGCGATGCTGATCCCGATGTTCCTCATCATCGGCATCTGGGGCGGTCCGCGCCGTGTGTACGCCACCATCAAGTTCTTCCTCTATACCTTCCTCGGCTCGGTGTTCATGCTCGCGGCGCTCATCTACATGTACGTGAAGTCGGGCAGCTACTCGATCGCCGCGCTGCAGGCGCTGCCGCTGACGCTCCTCGAGCAGCGCTGGATCTTCGTCGCGTTCCTGCTCGCCTTCGCCGTCAAGGTGCCGATGGTGCCGGTACACACCTGGCTGCCGGACGCGCACGTCGAGGCGCCGACCGGCGGCTCGGTGATCCTGGCGGCCATCATGCTGAAGATGGGCGGCTACGGTTTCCTGCGATTCAGTCTGCCGGTCACCCCGGATGCGAGCCGCGAGCTCGACCTGCTGGTCATCGCGCTGTCGCTGGTCGCGGTCATCTACATCGGTTTCGTCGCGCTCGTGCAGCAGGACATGAAGAAGCTGATCGCCTACTCCTCGATCGCGCACATGGGGTTCGTGACGCTCGGCGCTTTCGTGATCTACGAGATCGTGCGCAACACCGGCAACGTGCTCGGCGCCGGGATGGGGCTCGATGGCGCCATGGTGCAGATGGTCTCGCACGGGCTCATTTCCGGGGCGCTGTTCCTGTGCGTCGGCGTGCTCTACGACCGACTGCACAGCCGCCAGATTGCCGACTACGGTGGGGTGGTCAACACCATGCCGGTATTCGCCACCTTCATGGTGCTCTTTGCGCTGGCGAACTCGGGGCTCCCGGGCACCAGCGGCTTCGTCGGCGAGTTCCTGGTGATCATCGCGAGCTTCCGCGCGAGCTTCTGGTATTCGGCACTCGCGGCCGTCACGCTGGTGCTGGGTGCCGCCTACACACTGTGGCTGGTGAAACGCGTGGTGTTCGGGCCGGTCACGAGTCCGCGCGTGGCGGCGCTTGCCGACCTCAACGGCCGCGAGTTCGTGGTGCTCGGGGCGCTCGCCGCGGCGGTGCTGCTCGTCGGGGTGTGGCCGGCACCGCTGCTCAAGGTCATGCAGCCGACCATCCATCATCTGGTGAGCCAGGCGCTCGCCACCAAGCTCTAGGGCGCGAGCAGCAAGCCACCATGGAACCTGTCTCCCTGCAGAGCTTCGCCCCCGCCATCGCCGAGATCTTCCTGGCGTTCGCCGTCTGCGTCATCCTCATGGCGGAGGTGTTCGCCGGCGAGCGGCGCGCCGGCCTCACCGGCACGCTCTCGCTCCTCGCGCTCGCCGCCGGGGCGGCACTCACCGTGCGCTACGGCCACGTCACGCACCGCACCGTGCTCTTCGACGGCATGTACGTCGCCGACGAGCTCAGCTTCGTGCTGAAGCTGGTCGGCTTCCTGTTCGTTGCGGTGGCGCTGCTCTACTCGCGCACCTATCTCAGGAACCGCAACATCCTGCGCGGCGAGTACTACGTGCTGGCGCTCACCGCGCTACTCGGCATCTTCGTGCTCGTGTCCGCGAACAACCTGGTGACCGTCTACCTCGGGGTCGAGCTGCTGGCGCTGTCGGTGTACGCCATGGTGGCGTTCGATCGCGACTCCGGGGTCAGTGCCGAGTCGGCCGTGAAGTATTTCGTGCTGGGCGCCATCGCCTCCGGGGCGCTGCTGTACGGGATGTCGCTGATCTACGGGCTCACTGGCACCCTCGATCTCGGCGAGATCGCCGCGCGGCTGCATGCGCCGCTCCATCCCGGCGTGATCCTCGGTCTCACGTTCATCGTCGTGGCGGTGGCCTTCAAGCTCGGGGCCGTGCCCTTTCACATGTGGCTGCCGGACGTGTACGAGGGAGCACCGACCAGCGTCACGCTCTTCATCGGCACGGCACCGAAGATCGCCTACTTCGCGCTCGCGCTGCGCCTGCTGGCGCAGGGGCTGGCCGGAACCACCGCCGAGTGGACGCAGATGCTGGCGGTGCTCGCCGTGCTCACCCTGGTGGTGGGCAACATCGTGGCGCTGGTGCAGAGCAACCTCAAGCGGATGCTGGCGTACTCGACCATTGCCAACGTCGGCTTCATCGTGCTCGGCTTCGTCGCCGGCACGCCCGACGGCTACGCCGCGGCGCTCTACTACACGCTCGCCTACGTGCTGGTGGCGCTCGGATCCTTCGGCGTCATTCTGCTCGCGAGCGCCAAGGGCTTCGAGGCCGACCGGCTCGATGACTACAAGGGACTCTACCGGCGCGACCCGCTGCTCGCCGGCACCATGATGGTGCTGATGTTCTCCACCGCGGGGGTGCCGCCGTTCATCGGGTTCTGGGCGAAGCTGCGCATCATCCAGGCGCTGTGGGAGACGCAGCACCTGTGGCTGGTGATCCTCGCAGTCGCCATGTCGGTAGTGGGCGCGTTCTACTACCTGCGGGTGATCAAGCTCATGTACTTCGACGAGCCCGCCGGTGAGCTGCCGGCGGCGGCGCGTGAGCCGGGGGTACGCCTCGCACTCGGCATCAATGCCGCTGCGGTGCTCGCACTCGGCGTGCTGCCGGGCCCATTGCTCGATCTTTGTGCGCGGCTGATTCACTGAGCGCAGGAGAGGTAGCGCGTGAAGGTTGGATCTGGCCGGCCGCAGCTGAGTGCATCCCTCGCCGCTGCGGCCGCCCTGGCGCTCGCCGCAGCCGGTGTGCACGCCGGACTCGCCCCGCAGTACCACCTCGCCCACGCAGTGCCGTTGCCGGGCGACGGCGGCTGGGACGACCTCACGTTCGAGCAGGGCGGGCATCGCCTTTTCGTCGCCCACGGCACCGAAGTACTGGTCGTCGATACCGACAGCCTGACGCTCGCCGGCACCGTTGCCGATACGCCCGGCGTACACGGCATCGCGCTCGCTCCGGATCTCGGTCGCGGCTACGTGAGCGCCGGGCGCGCCAACAGCATCGTCGTCTTTGACCTGAAGACGCTTGCGCGACTCAAGGAGATCAAGACCACCGGTGAGAATCCGGACGCCATCATCTATGACGCTGCCACGCAGCGCGTGTTCTCCTTCAACGGCCGCGGCCGTAACGCCACCGCGATCGATGCGAGGAGCGACGCGGTGATCGGCACCATTACGCTCGACGCCAAGCCGGAATTCGCAGTCTCGGATGGCAAGGGCCACGTCTACGTGAATCTCGAGGACAAGAACAGTATTGCCGCGATCGATCCGCGCAAGCTCGTGGTCACCGCGGTCTGGTCGCTCGGCAGCTGCGAGGAGCCTTCGGGACTTGCGCTCGATGTGGCCGGCCGGCGGTTGTTTGCCGGTTGCGGCAACAAGGTGATGGCCATCGTCGATGCGGCCTCCGGTCGCATGCTCGGCACCGCCCCGATCGGTGAGGGCGTGGACGGCACCAGATACGATCCGGTGGCGCATCTCGCCTTCGCCTCCTGCGGTGAGGGCGTGCTGACGGCAGTCACGCTGCCGCCCGCGGGCGCCCCCGAGGTCGCCCAGTCGCTCACTACGCAGCGTGGCGCCCGCACCATGGCGCTCGATGAGCGCAGCCACCGCATATTCCTCGTGACCGCGAACTTCGGGCCGCCACCGCCGGCAACACCCGAGCGTCCGCACCCACGGCCAGCGATCCTGCCCGGGACTTTCCGGCTGCTGGTCGTGGCGCCCGCCGACGCCAGCCGGTGAGTGCCGGCCGCCGCGCGCGCGCCGCCGCCGCGCTCCTCCTGACGCTCGCACCGGCGGCTATGCCTCAAGCTGCGGCTCCAGCCGCTGCTGCAGCGCCGGCCACGGCGGCAGCCCCGCAGGGCGCCGCAGCCTCCGACACGCTGGCGTATGCGCTGCTGAAGCAGCTGGTCGAGATCAATACCACCGACTCCCCGCGCGGCGACGTCACCACCGCGGCCGAGGCCATGGCGCAGCGCTTCCGCGCCGCCGGCTTCCCCGCGGCCGACATCCGGGTGCTCGGCGCGAGTGCCCGCAAGAAGAACCTGGTCGTGCGACTGCGCGGCAGCGGCGCACACCCCGCGGTGCTGCTCATCGGTCACCTCGACGTCGTCGAGGCACGACGCGAGGACTGGAGCACGGATCCCTTCCGCCTCATCGAGCGGGATGGCTTCTTCTACGGCCGCGGTACCCTCGACATGAAGGGCC
>DATIZW010000055.1:0-2131 GCA_035516875.1 Steroidobacteraceae bacterium | reverse complement strand
GCACCCGACGGCGGCCTGTACATTCCGCTCGAGTGGCCGCACCTCGAGCCCGAGGACTTTGCCGGCCTCGAGCGGCTGCCCGCCCTCACGGCACGGCTGCTGGCGCCGTTTCTCGATGAGGATCGGCTGCGGCCGATGTTGCCGGCGATCGCCGAGGAGGCGTTCGACTTCCCCGCGCCGCTCGTGCCGCTCGCCGCCGACGATGCGCTGTCGGTGCTCGAGCTGTTTCACGGCCCGACGGCGGCGTTCAAGGACTTCGGCGCACGCTTTCTCGCCGCCTGCTTCGCGCGACTGCGTGCCGATGAGCCACAGACGCTTACCCTCCTGGTCGCGACCTCGGGCGACACGGGCGGTGCGGTCGCGGCGGCCTTCCACGCCCGCGCGGGTGTCCAGGTCGCGGTGCTCTTTCCCAAGGGCCTGGTGTCGCCCACTCAGGAGCGGCAGCTCACCTGCTGGGGTGGCAATGTCAGCTCGCTGCGCGTGCGCGGCAGCTTCGACGACTGCCAGCGCCTCGTGAAGGCGGCTTTCCTCGATCCCGCTCTTGCCGCGCAGCGCACGCTGACCTCCGCCAACAGCATCAATCTTGGGCGGCTACTGCCGCAGAGCGTCTACTACGCCGCGGCGAGCCTCGCCATCTGGCGCCGCCACCGCGAGCGGGCCTGTTTCATCGTGCCGAGCGGCAACCTCGGCAATGTGCTCGCCTGCCTGTGGGCGCGCCGCGTGGGGTTGCCGATCGGCGAGGTCGTGCTGGCGCACAACGCCAACCGCACCGTACCGGACTTCCTCGCGAGCGGCGAGTGGCGGCCGCGCCCGAGCATCGCCACGCTGGCCTCGGCGATGGATGTCGGCGACCCGAGCAACATGGAGCGGCTGCGGGCGCTGTACCCGGACATCGGCGAGCTGCGCGCCACGGTGAGCGCCTACTCGGTGAGCGACGAGCAGATCCGCGCGCGCATCCGCAGCGGCTATCATGAATACGGGCAGATCTGGTGTCCGCACACCGCCACGGCGGCGGAAGTTTGGGAGCGGCTGCCGCCCGCGCGGCGGCGCGGCCGGCGCTGGGTGCTGGTGTCGACGGCGCATCCGGCGAAGTTCCGCGAGCTCATCGAGCCGCTCATCGGGCATGAGGTGCCGCTGCCCGAGACGCTGGCGCGATTGCTCGCGCGGCCGGTCGAGTGCATCGAGATCGACGCGACGCTCGCGGCGCTGCGGGCGGCGCTGGCAGGGGAGAAGAGCGCGTGGAAGACTTAAAGAGACTGCCACCGGCTGCGTGGATCCTGATCGGGTGTGCCCTGGTCCTCGGCTTTGTGCTGGCATTCGCGTGGCGCTGGTATCGCCGCTACCGCGCTCGGCGCGCGCTGCGCGCCGCGGTCACTGCCGGCAGCGCCGATCACCTGATGGACAGCCTGGTACCCGACGGCATGGGGGGCGCCTATCACGTCGATTTCCTGCTCCTGACGCTGCGCGGCGTGGTGGTGATCGACCTGCGTGACGTGCCCGGCAACATCTTCGGCGGCGACCAGATGGCCGAGTGGACCGTCATCGACGGGCCGCACCGCTTCACCTTCACCAATCCGCAGGGCGCGCTTTACGACCGCGTCGCCGCGGTGAAAGCGGTGGCCGGCGATGTGCCGGTCGAGGGGCGTATCGTCTTCACGCGCCGCGGTACCTTCCCGAAGGGATTGCCGAAATGGACGCTCATGCTGGACGCGCTGCGCAGCGAGTTCCCGGCGGCTGACTTCGAGACGCCCGCCGAGAGTGGCGCACGCTACCGCGAGGGTTGGCAGCGGCTGCGCGATGCGGTCAAGCCGAGCAACATGGTCGACATGCGTTAGGCGGCGGACAGCGTGCGCGCGTGATCGGCGAGCACCAGCGCCACGCACGCGGTCAGTTTCCTGGCGTAGTCGATATGCAGGAACTCGTTCGGCCCGTGGGCGTTGGCATGCGGGCCGAGCACACCGGTGATGAAGAACTGGGTGCGCGGGAAGCGCTCGCCCAGCATACCCATGAACGGAATCGTGCCGCCGCAACCGACGTGCACGGCATCGCGGCCGTACACGGCGCGCGAGGCACGGTTGATCGACTCCTCGAGCCATGGGGCGAACACGGGCGCATTCCAGCCGCCGGTGGC
>DATIZW010000054.1:0-5401 GCA_035516875.1 Steroidobacteraceae bacterium | reverse complement strand
CTCTTCAGCGGAGACCGCGCCTTTGTGCGCAGCCGCTCCGTACAGCACGCCCTGCGGCTCATCCTGCGTCTCGATCTGCCGGTGCACCTCGAGGTGACCGCGCAGCCCAATCCGGTGTGATGCTTGGAGCCTCCCGAGCGCTCGCAGCGGCTCTTCTTCGCGCTGTGGCCGGATGAGGAATCGCGTCGTGCACTGAGTGTGGCGACGGCGCGGGCCGTGAGACGGTGCGGCGGTCGCCCGGTGCCCGTGGCAAGCCTCCACGTGACGCTTGCGTTTCTTGGAAGTGTGCCCCACTCACAGCTGTCGCAGCTGCAGCGCATCGCCCGCGAGCAGGCCGCGGTGTGCGCGCAGAAGATGCCGCTCTGCCTCACGTTCGGGCATCTGACGCATTGGCCGCGCCAGCAGATCCTATGCGTACCCGCGACCGAGGGCTCTGGCGGCGCGCACGCCCTCGCCGTCGCGCTCAGGGACGCGACGGCCGCGGCGGGATTCCATCCGGATCTCAAGCCCTTCCGCGCGCATGTCACCGTGGCACGCAAGGTTGCGCATTTTGCAAGAGCAGCTGCCCTGCGCACCGTCGTGTGGCGCTTTGCAGCGTTTGCGCTTCTCGAGAGCCGCACTGAGGAGAGCGGAGCCGTATACAGTGTCATCGAGTCTTATTCACTGGTTGAGACGGAGAAAGCGCACGAATAGCGGTCAAACAGCAGCGGCGGCCCGCACCGGGCGCTGCAGGTTTATGTGATAATCAGCGGCGCAATGTTTCCTCTCGCCTCGCCCACACCCCCGGGAAATCCACAGATGGAAGAGAATCGCAAGAAGGCGCTCGCCGCCGCGCTCGGTCAGATCGAAAAGCAGTTTGGCAAGGGCTCGGTGATGCGCCTCGGCGATGCAGCAGCGACCTACGACATCGAGACGGTGTCCACCGGCTCGCTGGGACTCGACATCGCTCTCGGCGTCGGCGGTCTGCCGCGCGGTCGTGTCGTGGAGGTCTTCGGCCCCGAAGCCTCCGGCAAAACGACCCTCACCCTGCAGGTCATCGCCGAGGTACAGAAGAGCGGCGGCACGGCGGCGTTCGTCGACGCCGAGCACGCACTCGATCCGAGTTATGCCGAGAAGCTCGGCGTCAACATCAACGACCTGCTCGTGTCGCAGCCGGATACCGGCGAGCAGGCGCTGGAAATCACTGACATGCTGGTGCGCTCGAACGCCGTCGACATCGTCGTGGTCGATTCCGTGGCGGCGCTCACCCCAAGGGCCGAGATCGAAGGCGAGATGGGCGAGATGCAGGTGGGACTGCAGGCGCGCCTCATGTCGCAGGCGCTGCGCAAGCTCACCGGCAACATCAAGCGCTCCAACACCATCGTGATTTTCATCAACCAGATCCGCATGAAGATCGGCGTGATGTTCGGCAACCCGGAGACCACGACCGGTGGCAATGCGCTGAAGTTCTACGCCTCGGTGCGACTCGACATCCGCCGTATCGGCGCGATCAAGAACGGTGAGGAGGTCACCGGCAACATGACCCGGGTCAAGGTGGTGAAGAACAAGGTCGCACCGCCGTTCCGCGAAGCAGAATTTGAAATCATGTACGGGCAGGGCATCTCGCGCGAGGGTGAGATCATCGAGCTCGCGAGCTCCCTCGGCATCATCGAGAAATCCGGGGCCTGGTACGCGTACAAGGGCAGCCGCATCGGTCAGGGCAAGGACAATGCCCGCACCTACCTGCAGACCAACAAGGAAGTGGCGCGCGAGATCGAGGTGCAGGTGCGCGCACGGCTCCTGCCGCCGCGCCAGGAGCGCCGCGGCGATCAGGCGGCCAATAGCGCCTGATCAGCCGCTCCGCAAACTGCGGCGTCCCTGACCGGGTGGTCAGGTCGCGCTCGCTCAGCCTCCGCGCGGATTCGTCCCGTAGCGCTGGCTCTGCTCGGTCGCCTCACGGGAGTTCTGTGTCGAAGTCTTCAGTTGGTCGGCGGTGGCACAGACCTCGGGCGCACCGAGTCGCGAGCCGAGCACCTGCTCGCGCTTGCAGTACACCTTGGTGCCGCCACGCATTTGCGGTTTGTAGCCCTCGGCGATGAGGCGCCTTTCGTCCGCGTCAACCGCCGGTTTCGCCGGCGCCGAAGTCGCCGCAGCAGCGGAAGCCGTGCTCGGCGGCGAGCTGGCCGGTGCAGGGCTGGCCGGTGCGGCCGCTGTGGCGGGCGCGGCGGCGGCCGCGGCAGCGGGTGTGCTTGCGGAGGCCGCGGCGGGCGCTTGAGACGTTGGCGCTGCAGGGTCCGCAAGCGCCAGGGTCACCGCGCCGGTACCGATGATCAAAGCCAGCACTCGAACAACGAATCGCATGATGGTTCCTATCCTAAGTCCGATCGGACGAGCGGCGGCCGATGCGGCCGCCAACGAGTGACTATACTGTAAGCGATGTCCGCGCACAGATCACCCGGATCGAAGCGGCCAGGGGCGATTTCCGGGCCCTCGACCGTGCGGACTGCCGCGATCGCCCTTCTCGCACATCGGGATTACGCCCGCGCTGAGCTCGAGACACGGCTGCTATCACGGGGATTCGCGGCCTCGGAAGTGGCCGTCGCCCTCGAGGAGCTGGCCGCCGCCGGCACCGTCGACGATGCGCGCTATGCGCAGCACTATGTCACCTACCATTCCGGACGCGGTCAGGGGCCGATCCGCATCGCCGCGGAGCTGCGGCGACACGGGCTCCCGGCGGCGCTCATCGAGGCGGCGCTGGCAGAAGGCCCGGACTGGTGCGTACTCGCGCGGCGGGTGCGCCGCGCCAAATTCGGCACAGGGGAGCCCGAGAGTTGGGCGGAGAAGGCGCGTCAAGCACGGTTTTTGCAGTACCGGGGCTTTTCGTCGGATCATATCCGCGCGGCTACCGGCGCCGACCCCGAAGCAGGATCTACCGACCCTTGAGCAAGCCCTCCTACATGAGCGCGGCGGATGTGCGCAGCGGATTTCTGGAGTTCTTCCGCAGCCAGAGCCACATGATCGTGCCCTCGAGCTCGCTCGTGCCGGGGAACGACCCGACGTTGCTCTTCACGAACGCCGGCATGGTGCAATTCAAGGACGTGTTTCTCGGCAAGGAGCAGCGTGACTATCTGCGGGCCGCGACTTGCCAGCGCTGCCTGCGCGCCGGCGGCAAGCACAACGATCTCGAGAATGTCGGCTACACCGCGCGCCATCACACGTTCTTCGAGATGCTGGGGAACTTCTCCTTCGGCGACTATTTCAAGCGGGAGGCCATTCATCTCGCCTGGGATTACCTCATCTACACGCTGGGGCTCGACCCCGCGCGGCTGTGGTGCACCGTCTATAAAGACGACAAGGAGGCCGCAGAGATCTGGCTGAAGGACATCGGCGTCAGCCCGCAACGCTTTGCCCGCCTGGGCGAGGCCTCGAACTTCTGGGCGATGGGCGATACCGGTCCGTGCGGGCCGTGCAGCGAGATCTTCTACGATCATGGGCCGGAGATTCCCGGCGGACCGCCCGGGTCGCCCGATGAGGACGGGGACCGGTTCGTCGAGATCTGGAACCTGGTGTTCATGCAGTACGACCGCTCGGCGGACGGCAAGCTGACGCCGCTCCCCAAACCATCGGTGGACACCGGCATGGGGCTCGAGCGGATCGCGGCGGTCATGCAGAACGTGCATTCCAACTACGATGTCGACCTGTTCAAGAACCTGATCCGCGCGGCGGGCCGTCTCGCCGGCACATCCGTGCTCACCTCGAGCTCGCTGCGCGTGATTGCGGACCACATCCGTGCGTGCACTTTCCTGATCGTCGACGGCGTGCTGCCGTCCAACGAAGGACGGGGCTACGTGCTGCGCCGGATCATCCGCCGCGCCATTCGCCACGGTTACAAGCTCGGTATCCGCGATCCGTTCTTCTACAAGCTCGTGCCGGTGCTCGAGAAGGAGATGGGTGCGGCGTACCCGGAACTGACGCGCGGTCGCGCCCACGCCGAGCGCGTGCTCAAGCAGGAGGAGCAGCGCTTTGCGGAGACGCTCGCCAACGGCATGGTGCTGCTCGAGGGCGCCATACGGAACCTCCGCGGCGCGAAGACCATCGACGGTGACACGGTCTTCAAGCTCTACGACACTTTCGGCTTTCCCGTGGACCTGACCGCCGACGTGGCGCGCGAACGCGGCCTCACCATCGACCAGGCGCGCTTCGAGGCCGCCATGGAGGAGCAACGCCGCCGCTCCCAGGAGGCGAGCAAGTTCGGCCCCAACGTTCGCGATGCGCCCACGGTCGATGCGCAGACTGTGTTTCGCGGCTACGAGGTGCTGAGCGCATCGGGCCGCGTGGTGGCATTG
Organism: Steroidobacteraceae bacterium; assembly: GCA_035516875.1. GTDB lineage: Bacteria > Pseudomonadota > Gammaproteobacteria > Steroidobacterales > Steroidobacteraceae > 13-2-20CM-66-19. The sequence goes on along the minus strand of DATIZW010000054.1, from coordinate 1,076 downwards.
GTGAAGGAGGGCGCACAGGTCGAGTCACTCGCGGCGGGCGAATCGGGGGAAGTGCTGCTCGATCGCACCCCGTTCTATGCCGAGGCCGGCGGCCAGGTGGGCGACGCCGGCGAGCTGCGGGCACCCGGCACGCGATTCAAGGTGACCGACACGCAGAAGCATGGCGCAGCGCACGCACATATCGGCATAGTCGCAGAGGGGACCATCCGCGTCGGCGACACCCTCGAGGCCGAGGTGGATGCCGCGCGCCGTCAGACGACCGTGCTCAATCACAGCGCCACGCATCTGTTGCATGCGGCGCTGCGCAAGGTGCTCGGCACGCACGTGCTGCAGAAGGGCTCGCTGGTGGCGCCCGATCGGCTACGCTTCGATTTCGCGCACTTCCAGGCGGTCACACCGGAGGAGCTCACCAAGATCGAGCAGCTGGTGAACGCGCAGATCCGTGCCAACCTGCCCGCCGAGACCCGGGTCATGGACTATGACGGCGCAGTCGCTGCCGGCGCCATGGCGCTCTTTGGCGAGAAATACGATAAGGACGTGCGGGTGCTGCGCCTCGGGGACTTCTCCATGGAGCTGTGCGGCGGCACGCACGTGCAGCGCGCGGGCGATATCGGGCTTTTCAAGATTACCGGCGAGAGCGGAGTCGCCTCCGGGGTACGGCGTATCGAGGCGCTCACCGGCACAGCGGCACTCGACTATGTCGAGGAGAACGATGCGCTGCTCAAGGAGCTTGCGACGCTCGTGCGCGGCTCGCGCGAAGATGTCAAGGACAAGGTACGCGAGCAGCTCGACCGCTCGCGACAGCTCGAGCGGGAGGTACGCTCGCTCAAGGACCGCCTCGCATCCGGCCAAGGCGTCGACCTCGCCGCCGGCGCGGTCGACATTCAGGGCGTCAAGGTAGTCGCGACGAAGGTGGACGGCGCCGACGCCGGGGCGCTGCGTACCGCGGTGGATCAACTCAAGGAGCGACTCAAGTCGGCGGTGGTCGTGCTCGCGAGTGTCGAGAATGCGGCGAAGGTCGTACTCGTTGCCGGAGTGACCGACGACCAGACCGCGCGCATCAAGGCAGGCGAGCT
>DATIZW010000053.1:0-5389 GCA_035516875.1 Steroidobacteraceae bacterium | reverse complement strand
GTAGACGTTGGTTTTGCGATCGAGCCCGATGGCGCGCAGCATCGCATCGAGCAGCTGCCCGGCGGCGCCGACGAACGGCTCGCCGCGGCGGTCCTCCTCCGCCCCGGGCGCCTCGCCGATCACCAGCCAGTCGCACCGCCTCGGCCCGACACCGAGCACGCCCTGGGTGCGCGTCGCATGCAGCGGGCACTTGGTGCAGGCGAGCACCTCGGCACGCAGCGCCTCCCACAGGGCCGCGCTTTCCACAGTGCCCGGTGGACACTCCGCGGGCATGCCCGGGGTGGCCACGGGTGCCGCGCCCGCGGCGCCCGCGGCGCCGCGCGCGACCCATAGATCGATGCCGATCGCCTCGAGGTACTGTCTGCGCCGCTCGCCGTCCATGGTGTCAGCCGCCCGGCACCGGCGTGCCACGCATCAGCCGCCGCAGCCGCCGCCCGACCCACAAGAGCGGCGCCGACACGGCATAGGTGCCAAATATCGATAACAGCATGGTGGGCGGATCGATGGCGATCAGCACGATGGCGAGCGGCACGAGCAGCATGTAGACGAAGCGGATGCGGCGGTCGAGGTCGAACTGTTTGAAGCTCGGATAGGCGAAGCGGCTCACCATCAGTGCGCCGGCACTGGCGGTCACGACGAACGCGGCAATGAGACCGGTGAGCCCGGGCTCGTGCCAGTCGCTGAAGAACCAGACGAAGGCCGCCACGATCGCCGCGGCCGACGGGCTCGGCAGGCCCTCGAAGTAGCGCTTGTCGGCGACCGCGGCGCGCGCGTTGAAGCGCGCCAGCCGCAGCGCCGCCGCGGCCACGTAGAAGAAGCAGGCGAGCCAGCCGAAGCGGTCCCAGTGATGACCGTACTCTGCGATGCGCACCACGCCCCACTGGTAGGCGACGATGCCCGGCGCCACGCCGAAGGAAAGCATGTCGGCGAGGCTGTCGTACTCCTTGCCGAAGAAGGTCTCGGTGCGCGTCAGTCGCGCGATACGTCCGTCGAGGGTGTCGAAGATCATGGCGGCGAACACCCCCATGCCGGCGTGATCGAAGTGCTTGTCGATCGCCGCCACGACCGCGTAGAAGCCCGAGAACAGGCATCCGGTGGTCAGCAGATTCGGCAAGAGGTAGATGCCCTTGCCACGCGGTCGTCGGTAGTCCTCGGTCTCGGTCACCACGGCGGTCATTTTAACAGGGGCCTCCCTGATAAGATGCCACAGACGCTCACGCTTTGAGGCACCAGCGCCCGATGAGGCTTTCGCAGTACCCCATAAACACCACTCGGGAAATTCCCGCCGAAGCGGAGGTCATCAGCCATCAGCTCATGTTGCGGGCCGGGCTCATCCGCCGCCTGGCGGCGGGGCTGTACAGCTGGCTGCCGCTCGGGCTGCGTAGTCTCGGCAAGGTCGAGCGCATCATCCGCGAGGAGATGAACCGCGCCGGCGCGCTCGAGCTCGTGATGCCGGTGGTGCAGCCGGCGGAGCTGTGGCAGGAGTCGGACCGCTGGAGCGCGTACGGGCCCGAGCTGCTGCGATTCAAGGACCGGCACGAGCGCGACTTCGTGCTCGGTCCGACTCACGAGGAAGTGATCACCGACATCGTGCGGCGTGAGCTGCAGAGCTACCGCCAGCTGCCGGTGAACTTCTACCAGATCCAGACCAAGTTCCGCGACGAGGTGCGGCCGCGCTTCGGCGTGATGCGCGCGCGCGAGTTCATCATGAAGGACGCGTACTCCTTTCATCTCGATGAAGCCTCGCTCCAGGCCGGCTACCGTGCGATGTACGACGCCTACACGCGCATCTTCACGCGCACCGGGCTCACCTTTCGCGCGGTGCGCGCCGACTCCGGCGCGATCGGCGGCGACGTCTCCCAGGAGTTCCACGTACTCGCCGACTCCGGCGAGGACGCCATCGTGTTCTCCGATGCCGACGACTACGCCGCCAACCTCGAAGCCGCCGCGGCGCTGCCGCCGGAGGGCGCGCGTCCGGCACCGCGCGAGGCGCTGCGCAAGGTGCACACCCCTGACGCGCGCACCATCGCCGATGTTGCGCGGCTCCTCAACGTCGCTCCCGCACGCTGCGTCAAGACGCTGATCGTCGAGGGCGAGAATGACGAGGTGGTGGCACTGGTGGTGCGCGGTGATCACGAGCTGAACGCGGTCAAGGCACAGAAGCTACCGGGCCTCGCCAGCCCGCTGACACTCGCGAGCCCGGCGCGCGTGCGCGCCGCCACCGGCACCGAGCCGGGCTACGTAGGGCTCATCGGGCTCGAGTGCCGCGTGTACGCCGATCACAGTGCGCTCGCGCTCGCGGATTTCGTCTGCGGCGCCAACGAGGAGGATCAGCACTTCGTCGGTGTCAACTGGGAGCGCGACGTCAAGAGTGCGCTCGCCGCCGACCTGCGCAAGGTGGTCGAGGGTGATCGGAGCCCCTCGGGCAAGGGACGCCTCAAGGTCGCGCGCGGCATCGAGGTGGGCCACATCTTCCAGCTCGGCAGCAAGTACAGTGAGCCCATGAAGGCGCGCGTGCTCGACGAGGCGGGCCGCGAGGTGACGTTGCTGATGGGGTGCTACGGCATAGGTGTGACCCGCATCGTGGCCGCCGCCATCGAGCAGAATCACGATGAGCGCGGCATCATCTGGCCGGCGCCGATCGCGCCCTTTCAGGTAGTGCTGGTAGCCCTGAACCTGCAAAAATCCGCCCGTGTTCGCGAAGTCAGTGATCGCCTGTATGCCGAGCTCACCGGCACCGGAATCGAGGTGCTCTACGACGACCGTGACGCGCGTCCCGGGGTCAAGTTCGCCGACGCGGAGCTCCTCGGCATTCCGCACCGGCTGGTGGTCTCCGAGCGCGGTCTCGAGGCCGGCAAGCTCGAATACCGCCAGCGCCGCGACAGCACGAGCACCGAGTTTGCCGCCAGCGACGCACTCGCCTTCCTGCGCGAGCGCCTCGGCACCTGACGGGAGGCGCTCACGCGCAATGCAACTGCGGCGCCACGCCGCGGCGCTCCTCGTCGCCCTCGTGCTGATCGCCGCCCCGCACGACGCGCCCGCAGATCAGCAGCGCGATCCGGAGCTGCGTGCGGTGGTCGCCAAGGCGATCGCCGAGGCACAGTGCTTCACCGACCAGTACGACTCGGCGGTGTGGTACACGTTGATGGAGCCGCGACTGCGCAATCTGGTCAAGGAAAAGGACGAGCGCATCGCGATTCTCCGGCAGGTCTATTGCGAGACGCACCGCGCCGGCGCGGCGCGGCTGCCGCCCGGGCTGGTGATGGCGGTGATTGCCGTCGAGAGCCGCTTCGATCGCTGGGCGGTCTCCTCCGCCGGCGCCGTCGGTCTCATGCAGGTGATGCCGTTCTGGCCGGAGCGGCTCGGCATGCGCCGCTACGAGCTGGTGCACGTGGAACCCAACATCCGTATGGGCTGCGCCATACTGCGCTTCTATCTCGGCTACGAGCACAACGACGTGCGCAAGGCACTGGCGCGCTACAACGGCAGCCCGGGCAAGCGCGACTACCCGGACCTGGTGCTCACCGCCTGGACGCACTGGGCTGGCGCGGACGATCTCGGCTTCGGCAGGGCGACCCCCGGCGCGGCGCGCTAGCTTGCGCCACTGCCCCGGGGCGGCGACCCGGGATTCTCAGCGTGCTGCGGCGTGCTTGCCCGGCGCGCGGGCGGGCGCAAGCGTGCGCGCCACGCCCTCGCGACGCGAGTCCGCGGCGCCCTCGTAGCTGCCATCGGCGAGGCGCACCACGCCGTGCAGGCCCGAGTTTTCCGCGTGTCCGGGCTTGAGCTCGATGCCGCGCTCACGCAGCCCGGCGAGCAGCGCCGGAGAGAATCTCGCGATCTCGCCGCTGAAGGTGTCGCCGCGCGCAATCAGGTTCGGCAGCTCGATCGCCTGCTTGAGCGAGAGCTTCCAGGCGAGCAGCCCCACGAGCGTCTTGGCGTTGTACTCGAGAATGGCGTTGCCGCCGGGGGAGCCGAGCGCCGCGACGAAATCGCCGGTGTGATCGACGACGATGACCGGCGCCATGGACGAGCGCGGCCGCTTGCCGCCGTGCACCGCGTTGGCGACCGGCTGGCCGCCCTCGCTGGGCACGAACGAGAAGTCGGTGAGCTGATTGTTGAGCACGAAGCCTGCGACGGTGCGCCCGGAACCGAAGATCGACTCGACGGTCGTGGTCATCGACACCGCGTCGCCGTCGGCATCGACCACCACCAGGTGACTCGTGCCGGCCGACTCGGCGGTGGCGTCGTGGCCGCGCGGCACCGGAATGTCGCCCGGCGGCGGTGGTGCGCCGGCGTGCTCGCCGATCAGCTGCACCCGCAGCCGCACGTAGGCGGGATCGAGCAGCCGCTCGACCGGCACGTGCACGAAGTGCGGATCGGCGACGTAGCGGTCACGGTCGGCGTACATGAGGCGGCTCGCCTGCGCGAACAGGAACCAGGCCTGAGGATCCGACGGCGAGCGGCTGGCGATGTCGGTGTGGTCGAGCATCTCGAGCATCTCGAGCAAAGCGACGCCGCTCGAGGGTGGCGGCGGCACACACACCGTGTAGCCGTGGAACAACCGGCACACCGGCTCGGTCCAGTCGGCTCGATAGGAGCTCAGGTCGCTGAGCACCATCGTTCCGGGCAGCGGCGGCTGATGGGTCGCGCGCATGATCTTGTCGGCAATCTCGCCCTCGGACAGCGCGCGCGGGCCCTCCTGCGCGAGGCGCTGCAGAGTGCGCGCGTACTCGGGATTGCGAAACAGGTCGCCCTCCTCGAGCGGCTCGCCGTCCGGGCGCGAGAAGAGCATGCGCACCTCGTTGGTCGGCGGGAAGGGCGAGCCTTCGCCGAGAAACATTGCGAGCCGCGCCGGCACCCGAAAGCCCTGCGAGGCGGCACGGATCGCCGGTTGGAACAGGTCCTTCCACGGCAGCGTGCCGAGCTGGCGGTGCGCGGTGAAGAGCATCGCCATGACACCCGGAACGCCGGTCGAGCGACCGCTGCGCACCGCCTCGACGTACGGCAGCGGCTTGCCGTGCTCATCGAGAAACATATCCGGCTGCGCCGCGGCCGGTGCCTTCTCGCGACCATCGAACGCGGTCAGCTTGCCGGTGTGTGCGTCGAAGTACATGAGGAAGGCGCCGCCGGCGACGCCTGAGCTCTGCGGCTCGACCAACCCGAGCATCGCCTGCACGGCGACCGCGGCGTCCACCGCCCGGCCGCCTTTCGCGAGGATCTCGAGTCCGGCATCGACCGCCATCGGGTTGGCGGCTGCAACCCACGGCTGTTGCTTCGCATGGTGGTGACGATGAAACCATGTGGCGGTCGGTGGGGGCGCCTGCAGTACCGCGGGCACCGCCGGTGAAGGCACGGCCGCTGGTGTTGAGGTCGGCCCCGGCGGCAGCGG
>DATIZW010000052.1:0-8214 GCA_035516875.1 Steroidobacteraceae bacterium | reverse complement strand
GCAGATGAACGTCATGAAAGTCAACGCCTTGCTGTCTGGCGCCGTGCTCGCGGTAGCGCTTCTTGGCGCCCCCGCGCTCTGTTGCGCGCAGAGTACGAGCAGCGCGAGCGGCCCGGTGACCTGCAAGGACGGCACGACCTCACCCCATGGCGGTCGCGGTGCCTGCAGCGGTCATGGCGGCATCGACAAGTCCGCTACCGCGGCGAGCGCATCGTCCGGGAGCGCTGCGGCTCCCGCAGCGTCCGCCCCGGCCACCACTGCCGCCCCCGCCGCGGCTTCCTCGAGCGGCGGCAGCAGCGGGCCCGTGGCCTGTAATGACGGCACCACCTCGCCACACGGCGGCCGCGGCGCCTGCAGCGGTCACGGCGGGATCAACAAGTCGGCGAGTGCCGGCGGCAGTGCCGCGGCCGCGCCGGCCGCGGCGGCAGCGCCCGCGACGGCATCCTCGAGCGGCGGCAGCACCGGCCCGGTGACCTGTAATGACGGCACCACCTCGCCGCACGGCGGCCGTGGCGCCTGCAGCGGCCATGGCGGCATCAACAAGTCGGCGGGTGTCGCCGGCAGCGCCGCTCCTGCGGCGGCGCCAGCCGCGGCAGCGCCCGCAGCGGCAGCCGCAGCGGCGGCACCTGCAACGCGAACCGCCTCTAACGCCCCTGCGGCGCAGGCGGCGCCTGGTGGGGGCCCCGGACAGGTCTGGGTCAACACGTCGAGTCATGTGTATCACTGCCAGGGTGACCAGTGGTACGGGAAGACCAAGCAGGGTCAGTACATGACCGAGGCCGCGGCGAAGGCGGCAGGTGCGCGGCCGGATCACGGCAAGCCCTGCTCCTGACGGCACCTGCACTGCGCATGACGGCGACCGATCAGACGGCGGTCACCCGGCCCGCCGGGAAGGTGATCACGCTGTGCTGACACGGCGTGAGCTGCTCCTCGCGGGCGCGGGCACATGGCTCAGCCGGCGCGCGCGAGCCGCCGATGCCCCCGGAGTGACCGCGGCGCCGCAGGACAGCCTCGGCACACTGCCCGGAAAGCAGCCGCTCATCCAGCGCGCCTTCCGGCCGCCGAACTTCGAGACGCCGCTCGCGGATCTCGCCGCACCGTTCACCTCGAACGACGTCTTCTTCGTGCGCTATCACCTGACTGTCATCCCGTGGCTGGACGCGGCGAGCTGGCGGCTGAAGGTCGGTGGCGCGAGCGTGCGGCAGCCGCTCACACTTTCGCTCGCGGAGCTGAAGAGCGGCTTCGAGCGCGTCACTATCGCGGCCGTCAATCAGTGCTCCGGAAACCGTCGCGGACTGTTCGCACCGCGCGTCCCGGGTGTGCAGTGGGCGAACGGCGCGATGGGCAATGCCCGCTGGACGGGCGTGCGGCTTCGCGACGTGCTCAACAAGGCGGGCGTTGCCGCCGGAGCGCTCGAGGTCGTGTTCGCCGGCGCCGATTCCGCGGTGCTGCCGCAGACGCCGAATTTCGTGAAGAGCCTCCCGCTCGAGCGCGCCCTCGATGAGAGCACGCTCATCGCCTTCGAGATGAACGGCCAGCCGTTGCCGCACTGGAACGGCGCGCCGGTGCGCCTCGCGGTGCCGGGCTGGACCGGAACCTACTGGATGAAGCATCTCACCGACATCCGCATCGAGCCGAAGGCTTTCGATGGGTTCTGGATGAAGTCCGCTTACCGACTGCCGACCGGAGCGTTTCCCGGTGCGCGTTTCGCGAGCCAGGAGACGCCGGAGACCACCCCGATCACCGAGATCCTCGTCAACTCCCTCATCGTAGGCCCCGTTGCGGGGGCGCGCCTCAAACGAGGTGAGCACGCGGAAGTCACGGGCAAGGCCTGGGACGGCGGCGCCGGGATCGCGGCCGTCGAGGTATCCGTAGACGGCCGCCGCAGCTGGCGCGAGGCGAAGCTCGGGCACGATCTCGGTCGCTTTGCGTGGCGCGACTTTCGTATGCCGGTCGATACTGCCCGAGCCGGTCCGCTCGAGATCGCCGTGCGTGCCCGCAGCCGCAACGGCGCACAGCAGCCCGACAAGCTGACCTTCAACCCCTCCGGCTATCACGACAACATCGTGCAGGCCGTGAGCGTGGAGGTTGCATGAGGCGCATTGCGCGCGTGCTCGGTCGCTGCGGGATAATTGTGTTCGCGCTCGGCAGTGCCGGGGCGCAGGCCGCCGAAGCCGCAGCGGCGGCGGAGATCACTGGGCTCAAGGATGCGCCCGGGCATGATCTCACCGTGGGTCGCTGCATCATCTGCCACAGCCTCGAGTACATTCCGAGCAACGCGCCGGCGATGAACCGTGCGGCGTGGCAGAAGACCATCCAGAAGATGCGCGAGCGCTTCGGCGCGCCGATCACCGACGACGAGGCGAAGCAGATCCTCGACTATCTGGATGCGAACTACTCCGGCAAGGCTTCCTGAGGCGTTGCGCCTCGGCGGAGCGCTCGCGCAGCCGAGCCGGCCCGTTGCGCGGCTCAGGCCCCGCCAGAGAACGTGTCGCAGCTTGCAATCGAGCCGCTGTTGAGTCCGCGCTTGAACCAGCCGACCCGCTCGGTGGAGCTGCCGTGCGTGAAGGATTCCGGTACGACGTAGCCCTGGGCGCGTTTCTGCAAGGTGTCATCGCCCACCGCAGCGGCGGCGCGCAGCGCGGACTCGACGTCGCCGGCCTCGAGGATGTGCTTGGTCTCGTCGGCGTGCTTCGCCCACACCCCTGCGTAGCAGTCCGCCTGCAGCTCGAGTCGCACTGAAAGCTGATTGGCCTGCGCCGGTGAGGAGCGCTGCTGCAGCGCGCGTACCTGGCCGGCGATGCCGAGCAGGTTCTGCACGTGATGACCGACTTCGTGAGCGAGCACGTAGGCTTCGGCAAACTGTCCCGGCGCCTGGAACTCGTCCGCCAGCTGCTGGAAGAAGCCGAGGTCGAGATACACTTTGCGGTCGAGCGGGCAGTAGAAGGGTCCCGCCGCTGCGCTTCCGGAACCGCAGGCGGTCGGCATCTGATCGCGGTACAGCACGAGCTTCGGCGGGACGTACTCGAGCCCCTGTGCCTGAAAGAGGGCGCTCCAGGTGTCTTCAGTCTCGCCCAGCACCGCGGCGATGAATCGACCCTGCTCGTCCTGCGGTGTGCCGTAGCGTGCCGCGGGCGCCGACTGCTCGGTCGGCACCGCGCTCATCAGCCCGAGGATGAGTCGCGGATCGACGCCGAGGAAGTAGGAGGCGGCGAGCGCCAGCAGCGTCCCGCCGACACCAATCTTGACCCCGGCACCACCACCGCCGGTGCTGGCTCGAACGTCCTCGACGTTGGTGCTCTCACGCAGGTCGTCCCAGCGCATGGCCGCTCTCCCGGGGGGGTTCAGGGCACGCTATACCCGCACCTCGCCGCAGCGCAAGGCGCGTCGCGCTGTGCGGGCGCATCAGCGCGGGCGGCCGCCGTGCCGCGGGACGCGTCGATTCAGCGAGTTATAGAGTGTCTCGGCGAAGGCGTCGGTATCGACGAACGCCTTGGGCGGAGAGTAGCGCTCGCTCCAGGCGCCGAGAATGTGCTCCTGCTTGATCTGTGCCAGCGACTTGCCCGCCTTGATCGCCGCGTCGACTGCCGCGCTCGTATCCTGAAGCATCTTCAGGTAGGTGCGCAGATCATCGACGCCGGCAAGCTCACCGTGTCCGGGCACGATTTTGCTGTCGGCCGGCACGGTTCGCAGCACGTCGATGCAGGCCGTGATCATCCCCTGCACCGTGCCGCCGCCGTTGATGTCGATGAACGGAAAGCCGTAGCGCACGTAGATATCCCCCATCGCCACGACGTGGGCCTTGGGGAAGTAGACGATCGAGTCGCCATCGGTGTGGGCGTTGGCATAGTGCACGGCACGGATGTCCTCACCATTCATGTGCACAGTCAGCGCATGGTCGAAGGTGATCTGCGGCAGCGCCCCCGCCTCGACCGGCTTCATCTCGTGGGAGATCGAGCCGCCGTTGCCGGCTGTCCCGCCGGTCATCAGGCGCGAGCGCAGCTGATCTGCCGCGATGATCGTCGCGCCGGCCTCGGCGAACGCCTTGTTGCCGCCGGTGTGATCGTAGTGGTAGTGCGTGTTGATGACGTAGCGCAGCGGCCGATCGCCACCGCCGAGGCCCTTGAGCGAGGCGCGGATCTTCTCGGCGAGCGGCGCGAACGCATCGTCGACCAGCAACACCCCGTCGGCGCCGACCGCGGCGGTCATGTTGCCGCCGGCTCCCTGCAGCAGGTAAAGGCCATCGGCCAGCTGCGTGGTCTTGATCTCGACCTTGCTGAAGTCCTGCTCCTCGGCGCGCGCGGCGCAGCCGAGAACAAGTAGAATGGCAAAGGAAAAAAAGAGACGCTGGCGCATGATTACCTCGGCGTGGCCGGGCGGCGGATGCTAGCACAGCTGCACCGTGCGCCCGCGCCGCAGGCGCCGCGGGTCGGATCGTTCCTGACAGCAGCCGTGAGGTGCCGTGAAGTGCCGGATCATCCCTTCGCCGTGCAGGGCATCGACCACATCGTGCTGCGAGTGCGGGAGCTACCGCGAGCGCTGGCGTTCTACCGCGATGTGCTCGGCTGTGCGCTCGAGCGCGAGCAGCCCGAGCTCGGGCTGACCCAGCTGCGTGCCGGGCGGAGCCTCATCGATCTCGTGACGATCGACGGCCCGCTCGGGGCTGGCGAGCCGCCGGGGGCCGGCCGCAACGTCGAGCACTTCTGCCTGACGCTTGCGCCGTTCGACGAGCCACGACTCATTGCCTGGCTCGCAGCCCGCGGCGTCGCGGCCGGATCACCGGCGCCACGCTATGGTGCGCAGGGTGAGGGCCGCTCGTTCTACATCGAGGATCCCGACGGCAACCACATCGAGCTGAAGGGTGCGTTGCCCGGCGAGCGGTGAGCAACGCGCAGCCCGTGCCGCGGTACACTGGCCGCTGGTGCGGGTGCGCAGCCTCGGGAGAGCACCGTGAGTCTGTCGGGTAAAACACTCTTTATCACCGGTGCGAGCCGCGGCATCGGACTCGCGATCGCGCTGCGCGCGGCGCAGGACGGCGCCAACGTCGCCATCGCCGCGAAGACCACCGAGCCGCACCCGAAGCTCCCCGGCACCATTCACAGCGCCGCACGCGACGTCGAGCGTGCCGGTGGCAAGGCGCTGGCGCTGGTGGCGGACGTGCGCGATGAGGCGAGCGTTACCGCGGCGGTGCGCCGGTGCGCCGAGCACTTCGGTGGCATCGATATCTGCGTCAACAATGCCTCGGCGATCAATCTCGCGTCGATCGCCGAGATCGACATGCGTCGCTATGATCTGATCCAGCAGATCAACACCCGCGGCACCTTCGTCACCTCGCGCGCCTGTCTGCCGTATCTCAAGCAGGCCGCCAACCCGCATATTCTCACCCTCTCGCCACCGCTCGATCTGCAACCGAAGTGGTTTGCCGGTCATCTGGCGTATTCGCTGTCCAAGTACGGCATGTCGCTCTGCATGCTCGGGCTGGCGGAGGAGTACCGCGCCGCCGGCATCGCCTGCAACGCGCTCTGGCCACGTACCATGATTGCCACCGCGGCCATCGAGTTCGCTCTCGGTGGCCCGCAGATGCTGCGCCGCTGCCGCACGCCGCAGATCGTCGCCGATGCCGCGCACGTGATCCTCAGCCGTCCGGGGCGCGAGTGCACCGGGCAGTTCTTCATCGACGACAGCGTGCTCTACGAGGCCGGAGTGCGCGACTTCGCGCCCTACAGCGTCGAGCCGGGCAGCACGCTGCTTGGCGACCTGTTCGTCGATGCGACCTCCCGCGCGCCTCCCGGTGTGCAGGTTGAGTTTCTGCGCTGAAGGCCGGCAATCGCAGCGGAGTGGACATCGTAGGGGAGCGGCCGATGGGCAACGACGTACAGAACCGCCGGATCGTGCTCGCACGCCGGCCGCAGGGCGCCCCGACCGCGGCCGACTTTCGCCTCGAGATGCAGCCGCTACCCGTGCCGGGTCCCGGGCAGGTGCTGCTGCGAACGCGTTACCTCTCGCTCGACCCGTACATGCGCGGCCGGATGAACGAGGGGCCGTCCTACGCCCCGCCGGTGGCGATCGGTGCACCGATCACCGGCCAGACGGTGAGCGTCGTCGCGGCCTCGAACGTGAGCACCTTCACCCCGGGGGAGCTGGTGCTCGCCAACTCGGGTTGGCAGGACTACGGGCTCGGCGACGGGCGCGACCTGGTGAAGATCGATCCAGCACTGCCGCAGCCATCGTACGCGCTCGGGGTGCTCGGAATGCCCGGGCTCACTGCGTACGTCGGGCTCCTCGACATCGGGCAGCCGCGGGCCGGAGACACCGTGGTCGTCGGCGCCGCCACCGGCGCGGTGGGCTCGGTCGTCGGGCAGATTGCGAAAATAAAGGGTTGCCGCGCGGTGGGCGTCGCCGGCGGTCGCGACAAGTGCGACTACGCGCGCGATGTGCTGGGGTTCGACGACTGTATCGATCACCGCGCGGCCGACCTGCCGCAGCGGCTGGCCGCGGCGTGCCCGCGCGGCATCGACGTGTACTTCGAGAGCGTCGGCGGCGCGGTGCTCGCGGCAGTGGTGCCCCTGCTCAACGTCGGGGCGCGTATCCCACTGTGCGGGCTGATCGGCTGGTACAACCTCGAGAAGCCGCCACCGGGCGGCGATCGCACCCCGCAGTTGCTCTTTACGGTGCTGCGCCAGCGTCTGAAGGTGCAGGGGTTCATCATCTTCGACCATTACCACCGCACGGCTGCATTTCTCGAGGACATGCGCGCGTGGGTGCAGGAGGGGCGCGTCAGGTACCGTGAGCAGGTGATCGAGGGGCTGGAGAATGCGCCGCGGGGACTCATGGGGCTGCTGCAGGGAGAGAATTTCGGCAAGCTCGTCGTGCACGTGTCCGATTGACGCTCATGAACGACACCGTCAGGGTCTCCTGGGTCTTCGACGTCATCTCGCCGTTCGCTTACCTGGCGTTTCCGCGCCTCGGCGAGCTGCCGCGCGGCGTGCAGCTCGAGTTCGTGCCGGTGCTGCTCGCGGGGCTGCTCGAGCGCTTCGGACAGTTGGGACCCGCGGAGATCGCCTCCAAGCGGCGCTTCACCTACCGCTTCGCTCTGTGGCGCGCGCGCCGACTCGGGATGGCCATGCGGCTGCCGCCCGCACATCCGTTCAACCCGCTCGCGGCGCTGCGGTTGATCATCGCCGCCGGCAGCGACCGGCGCGCTGTCGGTGCGGTGCTCGATGCGGTGTTCCGCGACGGTCGGAACGTGAGCGATCCGGCCGTCATTGCCGATCTCGCGCACGAGCTCGGCGTCGCCGATCCGCAGCCGGCACTCGCAACCCCGGCAATCAAGCAGCGCCTGCGCGAGAACACCGAGTGGGCTGCCGCGCGCGGCATCTTCGGTGTGCCGACCCTGGTGGTCGGTGAGGAGTTCTTCTGGGGTCACGACGCGGTGGACATGGCGCTCGAATACCTCGACGATCCGCAGGCCTTCGAGGATGCGTCGATGCGGGCTGTGGAGCATCTCCCCGTCGGGGTAGAGCGTCAGAGATAGCCATTACACGTTGGCGGGGGGAGGCATCTCGGTGTGGCGGATCATGCTCTGCGGGCTCCTCGTGGTCTTCGCGGTCGCGTGCGCTGGCGCGGCGCATGCGGCGGCGGGGACGGGGGACGGCGCTGCCTCGGGCACGCCACCCGTGCGCGCGATCACCGCCTTCGTCGAGCTCGATGCGGCGCGCTACGAGGAAGAGTTTGCGCAGGCTGCCGCCCGACTGCACGAGGCGCAGGCGGTGTTCGAGCAGGGCGGCTTCAGCGTGCAGACGCTGCGCATCACCACGCAGCCCTTCATGGCGTACCTCGGCACCCTCGACCGCAGCCGCGCGCTCGCGCTCCTCGAGCGCCTCGAGGAGCTCGGCAAAACCAACAACGTTCTGGTGAACATCGGGCCGGCGGTCCTCGATGACCATCCGGACCCGCAGGCGCTCGAGATTCTCGCCGCGGTGCACGGTCGCGGCAGCCAGCTCAATGCCAGCATGATCATCGCCGCCGCGGACGGCGTTCACTGGCACACGGTGCGTGCCGCCGCCCACCACATCTGGCAGGTTGCCGCCACGAGTCCGAGGAGCCAGGGTACGTTCAGCTTCGCGGCGACCGCGATGCTCTCCCAGGGGGCGCCCTTCTTTCCGGGCTCCTGGCACCAGGGCAACGGCGGGCGCTTCTCGGTAGGGCTGCAGT
>DATIZW010000051.1:0-13930 GCA_035516875.1 Steroidobacteraceae bacterium | reverse complement strand
ACCGTCGCCACGAGCGAGGGCCGCTGGCGGGTGTTTGGCGTGCAGGCGCTGACCCGCGTCATCCAGGTGGCGCAGCCGATGAGCGTGCGCGAGCAGCGCGCCGCAGAGCTGGCGCTGCAGACGCTCAAACCGTTCGCGCTGCTGCTGCCGGTGCTCGCGCTCGTCATCTGGTTCGCGGTCGGTCATGCGCTCGAGCCGCTGCAGCGGCTCACCGCGCAGGTGAAGGCGCGCCGCGTCGACGCGCTCGACCCGCTGCCGGACCCGGGGCTGCCCGACGAAGTCGAGACGCTGGTCGCTGCGCTCAACGACCTGCTGGTGCGGCTGCGCGCGGCGCTCGCGCGCGAGCGCGCCTTCATGGCGGATGCCGCCCACGAGCTGCGCACCCCGCTCACGGCACTGCACCTGCAAACGGGCATCCTGGCGCGCGCCAGCAGCGAGAGCGAGCGGGCCGCGGCGATGAGCACGCTGTCGGCGGGGGTGCAGCGCGCCATCCGCCTGGTGGAGCAGATGCTGGCCCTCGCGCGCCAGGAGCCCCGCGCCGACACGCCGCACGGCGCCGTGCGGCTCGATGACCTCGCGCGCGAGATCGTCGCGGAGCTCGTGCCGCTCGCGGACGCCCGCCACATCGATCTCGGGGTGGCGGCCGCACAACCGGCGACCGTGCAGGGCGATCCGGAGGCGCTGCGCACGCTGCTGCGCAACCTCGTGGACAACGCGGTGCGCTACATCGCCGCCGGCGGTCGCGTCGATGTGACCGTCGAAGCCCCCGCGCCGGGCGCGGCGGCCGGGACACGCCTCATGGTGAGCGACGACGGACCGGGTATCACGCCCGCGGAGCGGGCCCGGGTCTTCGACCGCTTCTATCGCCGTCCCGGCACCGAGCCGCCGGGCAGCGGGCTCGGGCTCGCCATCGTGAAGGCGATCGCCGAGTCCCACGGCGCGGCGCTCACGCTCGCCGACGGGCCCGCCGGCAAGGGACTGAGCGTCATCGTGTCATTCCCGCCGCCCGCGCGGGGCGGGCGGTAAGCCGACCGGCGCCATCATAAGCCTGCCGGCGCCATCGTAAGCCGACCGGCGCCATCGCCTGAGCGTCGCCCGCAAGGCGCGGGCGTCGCGGCTCCTCGACGCGGCTCCTCAGTGCGCCAGCTTCGCCAGGAAGCTCGCGGCGGTCAGCAGGTAGGCATCGCGGTTCGCCTTCTTCACGAACCCGTGCCCCTCGTCCCGCGCGAGCAGATACCACACCTCGCCGCCGTTCGAGCGCACGCTCCACACCAGCTGCTCGGACTCGGACACCGGCACGCGTGGGTCATTCTGCCCGGCCACGACCAGCAGTGGCTTGCGGATGCGCGCCGCGTTCGACAGCGGCGAGATGCGCTCGAGAAACACGCGCATCTGCGGATCGCGCTCGTCGCCGTACTCCTCGCGCCGCCAGTCGCGGCGATAGCCGGCGGTGTTGCGCAGGAAGGTGACGAAGTTGCTGATCCCCACGATGTCGATGCCGCCGCGCAGCCGCTCGCCGTAGGTGATGAGCGAGGCGAGCGCCATGTAGCCGCCGTAGGAGCCGCCCATGACCACCACGCGGTCGCGGTCGAAGCCGGGCTGCACGCCGATCCACACCAGGAGCGAGCCGATGTCGCGTACCGCGTCCTCGCGCAGCACGCCGTTGTCGAGCGTGAGGAAGGTCTTGCCGTAACCCGACGAGCCCCGCACGTTGGGGGCGACCACGACGTAGCCGAGCTCGTTGACGAGAAACTGCACGAACGGGTCCCACTGCGGGCGGTACTGCGCTTCGGGCCCGCCGTGGATGTCGATGACCACCGGCGCCGGGCCGTTCGCGTGCGCGGGACGATAGACGTATGCCGATAGCAGCCGTACGTGCCCGCCGACCCGGTCCCAGGTCGGATAGCGCACCAGCTCCGGCATGGTGAGCGTGGTGAGATCGATGGGACCGGCTTCGCTTCTCGTCCAGCGCGTGACGGTATTGCCCTCGATGTCGTAGACGAACACGTCGCGCGGCGAGGTCGCGCCGTCGACCGACATGGCGAGCCTGCGCCCGGTGCGGTCGAAACGCGGGTTGCCGATCCGGCCTTCCGGCAGGCCAACGGGCGCGAGCGACAGGTGATTGAGATTGTCGATGATCGCCAGCCGGCTGCGGCCGTCTTCGTTCACGGTATAGGCGATGTAGCGGCCGTCGGCGCTGACATCGAAGTCTTCGACGTCCCAGCCGATATCGGGCGTGATGCGCCGGCTCTCGTGAGTGATGGGGTCTTTGAACTTGAGCTGTGCAAACTCCCCGTCCTCGTCGGTCACCAGGTACACGCCGCGCCCCGTGGGCGCGAACCTCGCGGTGCCGATGCCGGCCTTGTGCGGCTTCTCCTCGAGCGGTGTGAGCGCGCCGCTCGCGACGTCCGCGAGGTAGAGGTAGCTCTCGCTGCTCGAGAGGTAGCGCCACACGAGGAGCTTCGCGTCGTCCGCCGACCAGTCGAGCGGGTACCAGGTGTCCTGGCGGCCACCGACGACGAGCTGCGCAGGGGCTGCGGTGCTCACGTCCGTGACGTACACGTCGTAACTGAGTCCGTCGCGGTCGTTGCCGTAGAAGGCGACCCGCTTGCCGTCGTGCGCCCACACGGGACTGCCGTGGATGAAGTTGCCGCTGGTGAGCGCCCGCGCCGCCCCGGTGCCCGACTGGTAATAGACCTGGGCGTTCTCATCGCCGTCCTGATCCTTGAGGAACACGAAGCCGCTGCCGCTGCGTGCCGCGCGTGCCCACTCGATGGGGTCGGGATAGAACGTGAGCTGCTCACGCATGCCGAGCGGCGCGGCCACGCGGTGCACCTGCACGGTGTCGCCGAAGCGCGTCTCGATCAGCATGCTGCCGTCGGCCATCCAGTCGAGAAAGGTAGCGCCGCGCGACTGCTGGTAGCGCTCCAGGCGCACCGCCAGGGCCGGATCGGCCGGCGGAACCCCGTCGAAGACGAGATCGCCGTGAATGCGATGTTGGGGAGCGGGAGAGACGGGCTGCTGAGCCTTGGCGCCGGAAGCGGCGAGAGCGGTGGCGGACAGTCCCGCGCATGCGGCGAATGTGCGGAGGAGGCGCTGATCGATCATGCGTCGCAGCTAGCGTACAGGGTACGATGTGTATGCGCGACCCCTCGCTGACCGACCTTCGAGGCCGACGTTCCCTTGAAGCCGACTCTGTATCGTCATCCGCACGGCATCACCGCCGTCGACGCCGAGTACCTCTACCCGGGACACGCCGCCGCGCATGTGATCGTGGACTCAGGTCGCGCGGCGTTCGTCGACGTCGGCACCAACGGCTCGGTGCCCTACCTGTTGGCGGGGCTCGAGGAGCTCGGCATCGCGCGCGATGCGGTCGATTACCTGCTGCTGACACATGTGCATCTCGATCACGCCGGCGGCGCCGGGGCGCTGATGCGCGAGCTCCCCAACGCGCGTGCGCTGCTGCATCCGCGCGGCGCGCCGCACATGATCGACCCGACGCGGCTCATCGAGGGCTCGAAGGCCGTGTACGGCGAGGAGCGCTTCCGCCGCCAGTACGGCGAGCTCGTGCCCATCCCGGCGCAGCGGGTGCACACGGTGCGCGACGGCGAACGCGTGATCCTCGGCGCTCGCACCCTCGAGCTCGTCCACACCGAAGGTCACGCCCGCCACCACTACGTGGTGGTCGATTCCGCGCACCAGAGCATCTTCACCGGCGACACCTTCGGCATCTCCTACCGCGCGCTCGATACAGCGAACGGGGCGTTCATCACTCCCTCGACGGTGCCTACGCAGTTCGACCCCGAGCAGCACCTCGCGTCCATCGATCGGATGCTCGAGTTTCGTCCGCAGGCGATGTACCTCATGCACTTCAGCCGCGTCACCGACGTGCCGCGCCTCGCGGCGCTCCTCAAGGAGCAGATCACCGCGCTCGCACGCATCGCCCGCGCGCACGCGGGCGATGCCGACCCGGCCGCAGGGATCCGCGCCGACATGCTGGCGCTGTGGCTGACACTGGCCCGCGCCCACGGCATCCCGCTCGCCGACGCCGACATCGAGCACGCGCTCTCCGGCGACCTCGAGCTCAACACCCAGGGGTTGCTCGCCTGGCTGGCGCGCACCAAAGGAAGGGGAAACGCATGAACCGTTTTCGCGCCTACCGCATCCATTCCGAGGGCGGCAAGGTGGTCGCGCGCTTCGAGGAGCTCACGCTCGAGGATCTCGCACCCGGCGAAGTGGTGATCCGCGTCAGCCATTCAGGAATCAACTACAAGGACGCGCTCGCGGCCACCGGCGCCGGCAAGATCCTGCGTCGCTATCCGCTGGTCGGCGGCATCGACCTCGCCGGCGTCGTCGAGTCATCGAGCGACCCGCGCTTTCGCAGCGGCGATGCGGTGCTCGTGACCGGCTGCGGGCTGTCAGAGACGCACGATGGTGGCTACGCACAGGTCGCGCGCGTCCGCGGGGACTGGGTGATCCCGATGCCGCAGGGGCTGGACGCCGCCACCGCCATGGCGATCGGTACCGCGGGCTTCACCGCCGCGCTCGCCATCCACCGCATGGAGCAGAACGGCCAGCAGCCCGCCGGCGGCCCGATCGCCGTCACCGGCGCCTCGGGCGGCGTCGGCAGTGTCGCGATCGACATGCTGAGCGCGCGCGGTTACCGCGTGGTGGCGGTGAGCGGCAAGCGCGATGCCAGCGCGTACCTGAAGGAGCTCGGGGCGAGCGAGGTGCTGATGCGCGCCGACCTCGACCTCGGCTCGCGGCCGCTCGAGGCCGCGCGCTTTGCCGGTGCCATCGACAACCTCGGCGGCGAGACGCTCACCTGGCTCACGCGCACCGTGGACTTCTGGGGCAACATCGCCAGCATCGGGCTCGCCGCGGGTCCCGAGCTCAAGACGACGGTCATGCCATTCATCCTGCGGGGTGTGGCACTGCTCGGCATCAACTCCTCGGCGACGCGGCGCGAGTGGCGCCTCGCCGTGTGGCAGCGCATCGCGACCGACCTGCGGCCACGGCACCTCGCACGCATCGTGACGCGTACCATCGACTTCGACGAGCTGCCGGGTGCGTTCCCCGCCTACCTCGAGGGCCGCGTCACCGGGCGCACGGTGGTGCGCATCCGCTGACGCTCAGGCGCACGGATGCGCCGCCGCGCGAGTAGCGCGTATACAATGTTCGTTCGCGGTCGAGGTTCATCATGGCCGTAACATCACTCACCGCCGGCGCGCGTCTGCGCGCCGCGCTCGAGACCGAGCGCCCGCTGCAGGTCGTCGGAGCGATCAACGCCTTTGCGGCGCTGCTCGCCGAGCGCGCCGGCTTTCGCGCCATCTACCTCTCGGGCGCGGGGGTGGCGAATGCCTCCTTCGGGCTGCCGGACTTAGGCGTCACCACGCTCAACGACGTGTGCGAGGACGTGCGGCGCATCAGCGGCGCGTGCGCGCTGCCGCTGCTGGTCGACGCCGACACCGGCTTTGGCACCGCGCTCAACATCGCGCGTACCACGCGCGAGCTGATCCGCGCCGGCGCGGCCGGCATGCACCTCGAGGACCAGGTGAGCGCCAAGCGCTGCGGTCACCGCCCCGGCAAGGCGCTGGTGGCGGCGGGCGAGATGGTCGATCGCCTCAGGGCGGCGGTCGATGCGCGCAGCGATCCGACCTTCATCATCATGGCACGCACCGATGCGCATGCGGTCGAGGGGCTGCCCGGCGCCCTCGAGCGCGCCGCGGCCTACGTGGCGGCCGGCGCCGACATGATCTTCGCCGAGGCCCTGAAGAGCCTCGAGGAATACCGCCAGATCGTCGCCACCGCGCGCGTACCGGTCCTCGCCAATATCACCGAGTTCGGGCAGACACCGCTCTACACCCTGGCGGAGCTCGCCGCGGCCGGAGTGCGGCTGGTGCTCTACCCGCTGTCGGCGTTCCGCGCCGCGGCCCAGGCCCACGTCGTCGTCTACGACGCCATCCGCAGGGAAGGGACGCAGAAGGGCGTCGTGCCTTACATGCAGACGCGCGATGAGCTCTACGAGGTGCTCGGCTACCACGATTACGAGAAGAAGCTCGACGAGCTGTTCGGGAACGGGAAGTCATGAACGAGACGGGCGCTTTCAAACCGAAGAAGTCCGTCGCCCTCTCGGGGGTGACGGCCGGCAACACTGCGCTGTGCACCGTGGGACGTACCGGCAACGACCTGCACTACCGCGGCTACGACATTCTCGAGATCGCGACCGTATGCGAGTTCGAGGAGATCGCCCATCTCCTCATTCACGAGAAGCTGCCGAACCACGCCGAGCTCGACGCCTACAAGGTGAAGCTGCGCTCGCTGCGCGCGCTGCCGGCGACGCTGCGCAGTGTGCTCGAGCTGCTGCCCGCCTCGAGCCACCCGATGGACGTGCTGCGCACCGCCGCCTCGGCGCTCGGCTGCACGCTGCCGGAGAAGGACGGGCACCCCGTGGCCGGCGCCCGCGACATCGCCGATCAGCTGGTCGCCTCCTTCGGCTCGATGCTCCTCTACTGGTACCACTTCAGCCACTCGGGCGAGCGCATCCACGTCGAGACCGCGGACGATTCGGTCGGCGGACATTTCCTGCACCTGCTGCAGCGCCGCCCGCCGCCCGCCTCCTGGGTGCGCGCCATGCACACCTCGCTCATCCTCTACGCCGAGCACGAGTTCAACGCCTCGACCTTCACCGCGCGCGTCATCGCCGGCACCGGCGCGGACATGTACTCGTGCATCAGCGGCGCCATCGGCGCGCTGCGCGGGCCGAAGCACGGCGGCGCCAACGAGGCCGCCTGCGAGATCCAGCAGCGTTACGACACGGTGCAGGCGGCCGACGCCGACATCCGTGCCCGCGTCGCCAACCACGAGGTGATCACCGGCTTCGGCCACCCGGTGTACACGCTCGCCGATCCGCGCAACCAGGTGATCAAGGAGGTGGCACGGAGCCTTGCGCAGGAGGCGGGCGACCTGCGGATGTTCGACGTCGCGCAGCGCATCGAGTCGGTGCTGCACGAGACCAAGAACATGTTCGCCAACCTCGACTGGTTCTCGGCCGTCGCCTATCACATGATGGGCGTGCCGACGCAGATGTTCACGCCCCTGTTCGTCATCGCCCGCACCACCGGCTGGGCGGCGCACGTGATCGAGCAGCGCATCGACGGCAAGATCATCCGCCCGACGGCCAACTACGTCGGTCCCGAGGACCTGCGCTTCGTACCGCTCGCCGAGCGCACCTGAGGCCGCCATGTCCGCACACGACACGAAGTCCGCCGAGCGCCCGCAGCCGGACGCCGCGCTGGTCGCGATCGCCGCCTACGCCCGCGACTTCCGTATCACCAGCGAGAGTGCCTACGAGACCGCGCGCTACTGCCTCATGGACACGCTCGCCTGCGGCTTCCAGGCGCTCAACTACCCCGCCTGCCGCAAGCTCTTAGGCCCCGTCGTTCCGGGCGCGGTCATGACCGGCGGGGCACGGGTTCCCGGCACCTCCTTCGAGCTCGATCCGGTGCAGGCGGCCTTCAACATCGGCGCGATGATCCGCTGGCTCGACTTCAACGACACCTGGCTCGCGGCGGAATGGGGTCACCCGTCCGACAACCTCGGCGGCATCCTCGCAGTGGCGGACTACCTGGCGAGGCTCGCCGTGATGTCGGGCCGCACGCCGCTCACGGTGCGCGAGCTGCTCGGCGCGATGATCAAGGCGCACGAGATCCAGGGGGTGCTGGCGCTCGAGAACAGCTTCAACCGCGTCGGGCTCGATCACGTGCTGCTGGTGCGCGTCGCGACCACCGCGGTCGTCGCCGGCATGCTCGGCGGCAGCCAGAGCCAGGTGGTGAATGCCGTCTCCAACGCCTGGATCGACGGCGGGGCGCTGCGCACCTACCGTCACGCGCCCAACACCGGCTCGCGCAAGAGCTGGGCGGCGGGCGATGCCACCAGCCGCGGCGTACGCCTCGCGCTCATCGCGCTCACCGGCGAGATGGGGTACCCCTCGGCGCTCTCGGCCAAGACCTGGGGCTTCAGCGACGTGCTGTTTCGCGGCCAGCCGCTGTCGCTGCCGCAGCCCTTCGGCAGCTACGTGATGGAGAACGTGCTCTTCAAGATCTCCTATCCGGCGGAGTTTCACGCGCAGACGGCGGTCGAGGCGGCGATGACGCTGCACCCCAAAGTCCGCGAGCGTCTCGCCGACATCGACCACGTGGTCATCGAGACGCAGGAACCGGGCGTGCGCATCATCGACAAGGTCGGACCGCTCGCGAATCCGGCCGATCGCGATCACTGCATCCAATACATGGTGGCGATCCCGCTGATCTTCGGCCGGCTCACCGCCGCGGACTACGAGGATGGGGTAGCCGCCGACCCGCGCATCGATGCCCTGCGCGCGAAGATGCAGGTGCGCGAGAACCCCGCCTTCACGCGCGAGTACTATGCCCCCGATAAGCGCTACATCGGCAACGCCGTGCAGGTGTTTTTCCGCAACGGCGAGGCGAGCGAGCGTGTGCAGGTCGATTTCCCGATCGGCCACCGCAAACGCCGCGCGGAAGGCATGCCCGTGCTGGTGAGGAAGTTCGAGACATCGGTAGAGGCGCACTTCGGCGCCAAGCAGGCGGAGCGCATCAAGGCGCTGTTTGCAAAGTCCCGGCAGCTCGATGCGCTGCCGGTGAACGAGCTGATGGCGGCGCTCGTCACCAACGGTTCGGCCGCGGCCGCGTGACCAGCGGGCGGCGCGCGGCCGCGCCGACCGGCTGAGCTCAGACGCTGATCGCTTACCCGACCCTCACCGGCACGAAGAGCCGCGTATCGCCGCGCTGGATCAGCAGCGCGATGTGGCCCTTGGATTTCTCCACTGCCCCGCGCAGGTCATCGGCGTTCATCACCGGCGCGCCGTTGGCGGCGAGCACCACGTCACCGTGCTGAATCCCCGCCTCGGCCGCAGGCCCGCTCGAGCGCTCGACGAATAGTCCGCCCTTGGTGTTGCCCTGGCTCTGCTCCTCGGGTGTGAGCGGGCGCACCGACAGCCCGAGCTTGCCACCCTCCGGGTGCGAGCTCTCGCGGGCGGCGGTGCGCTTGTCCTCCAGCGCTCCGAGCTTCACGCTGATGTCGCGCGTTGCGTGGTTGCGCCAGACCTCGAGGTCGACGCTGGTGCCGGGGCTGATGCTGGCGATCTGCACCGGCAGCTCGGTCGAATCCTTCAGCGGCTGGCCGTTGAGCTTGAGGATCACATCCCCGGGCTCGATGCCGGCGTGCTCCGCGGGTCCGCCCTTCTCGACGCTCGACACCAGCGCGCCTTCGGGCTGCGGCAGGCCGAAGGAATCGGCCAGCCCCTGGGTGACGTTCTGGATCACGACACCGAGCTTGCCGCGGGTAACGTGCCCGGTGGTCTCGAGCTGCTGCCCGACCTGCATGGCGACGTCGATCGGAATCGAGAACGACACGCCCATGTAGCCACCGCTGCGGCTGTAGATCTGCGAGTTGATGCCGATCACCTCGCCGCGCATGTTGAAGAGCGGCCCACCGGAGTTACCAGGGTTGATCGGCACGTCGGTCTGGATGAAGGGCACGTAGCCGGTATCGAGGGTGCGGCCCTTGGCGCTGACGATGCCGGCGGTCGCGCTGTTCTCGAAGCCGAACGGCGCACCGATGGCGAGCACCCACTCACCGACCTTGAGCGAGCGGGAGTCGCCGATCTTCACCGTCGGCAGGTCGTGGGCGTTGATCTTGATGATGGCGATGTCCGACTTGGTGTCGACGCCGATCACCTTGGCGGTGTACTCGCGCCGGTCGGTCATGCGCACCGTCACGTCGCTGGCGCCGCTCACGACGTGCGCGTTGGTCATGATGAAGCCGTCCGGGCGGATGATGAATCCGGAGCCCTCGCCGTGCCGAGGCTGCGGCGGTGGCATCGGCATGCCGCGGAAGAAGGGCGCGAACGGGCTGTTGGGTCCGAAGGGATTCTGATTGCCGCTGTCATCGCCGTTGTCATCGCCGCTGTCATCGCCCTGGTTGTAGCTCGCCGGCACTTTCTCGGTGACGGTGATGTTGACGACCGCGGGACCGTACCTTTGCACCATGGTGCTGAAGTCCGGCAGCGTCGCGCCGGAGTTCGCGGCCGCGGGCACCGCCGCCACCGGGGCCGGGGTGGCTGCCGCCGCCGCCGGCGCGGCCGCGCGCGCCGCCTCCGCCACGTAGAGCGCCCCGACCGGGGCAGCGATGGCGCTGGCGCCGACGATTGCCGCAAACAGCGGCTTCCTGATGAGACTCGACAGGTTCATGGATCTATAGCTCCGGCAAAATGAACGCACGCAAGACGTGCCGGCTACGATAGGAAAGGCGCCTTATGGCAGCCTTAAGGGTGGTGCGCGGGCGTTGCGGGCACGCTCGCGTCACCGGTCACCCGGGGGCTTACTCGGCCGTGAAGCGCGTATAGGGGCGCGACTCGGTATGGAGCGATGGGGTGAGGGAGCTGAAGTAGCGGGCGATCGCATCCATGTCGATGTCGGTAAGACTCGCGGCGAAGCCCTTCATGATGGGGTTCTTGCGCCCGCCCTTCTGGTACTCCTCGATCGCGCGCACCAGGTAGTCCTGGTGCTGTCCGGCGAGCGAGGGATACATCGGCACGATGGCGACGCCGTCCTGCCCGTGGCAGGTGGTGCAAAGCGCCGCTGCCTTCGGCACCGCGCCCTCGGGCTTGCCGCCCGACTTGAGCGGTGTGCCGGCGAAGAACGCCGCAATGTCGGCGATGTCCTGATCGGAGAGCGTCGAAGCCTGATCGTGCATCGTCAGGTGCGAGCGATCGCCATCGCGATAGCCGTGCAGCGCCGCGGCGAGATACGCCGGATTCTGACCCTCGAGCTTCGGCACGCTGTACATGGGATAGGCATTCTTGTAGCCGTCGATGCCGTGGCAGCCGAGGCAGGTGTAGGAAATGCGCTTGCCGCGAGCCGCATCGGCCGTGAGTACCGGTGGTTGCGCGGGCGCTGCGAGTGTTGCCGGGGCAGGGGACGAGGTGGGCGGCGACTGTGCCGCCGGCGGCGGCGCGCCCTGTGCGGCGGCCCAGGCGCACCAGGCGATCCCCGCCATGGCAACTGCCCGGACTAGACCCCTCCGGCCGCGGCCCATTGCGTCTCCTCACCTGAAAAAACGGCCCCGAATCTTACGGACTCGCGGCGGTAATTGCCACACGAGCGCGTTCACACGCGCGCTCTTCGCGTGCTGAGCGACATTGATGCCCGGCGACGGCGCGCGTGGGCCGCACGCCTCGTCGCTGCGCTCGACCTGTTGGTATATTCGCCGCGGACCGACCGATGCACCCCGGGGCGCGGTCGCGCCCTGGCGAGGACCATGATCGCCCTCATCCAGCGTGTCAGCGAGGCACAGGTGCGTGTCGGCGGCGAGCTCATCGCCGCCATCGGCCGCGGCGTGCTCGCGTTTGTCGCCGTCCGGCGCGGCGACGACGCGGCCGCGGTCGAACGGCTGCTCGAGCGTCTGCTTTCCTACCGGGTGTTCCCCGACGAGGACGGGCGCATGAACCGCTCGCTTCGCGAGGTGGGCGGGGGACTGCTGCTCGTGCCGCAGTTCACGCTTGCCGCGGACACGAAGAAGGGCACACGGGCTTCCTTCGGCACGGTGGCCGCACCCGAGGAGGCAAGGACGCGCTTCGCCGCGCTCGTCGAGCGCGCTCAGGCTGCCTATGCCCCTGTTTCCGCAGGTGTATTTGGCGCCGACATGCAGGTCTCGCTGATCAATGACGGACCCGTGACGTTCTGGCTGGAGACCTGAAGGGCGGCGAGCGTGAAGTGCGTCCCGGTCCGCGCGCGAACTTATGGGGCCCACCGGGCTCATTTGACCTATGATTTGGTTCTTCTCCGCCGCGCGGGCGGAGGTCGTGGAGTGGAGCAAGTATGGGCTTAGGAATGCGCGAGCTGGTGATCATCCTGCTCGTGGTGCTCGTTGTGTTCGGCGCCAAGAAGCTGCGAACGGTCGGCTCGGATCTCGGGCACGCGGTGCGCGGTTTCAAGAAGGCCATGAGCGAGGGCGAGGAAGAGCAGAACGCTCCGCCGAAGCAGATCCGCTCCGAGAGCGCGGACGCGGAATTCGCCGATGCGGCGAAGAAGAGCGACGCCAAGAGCGAACGGAGCGGTTGATCTGTTCGAAGGGCGATTCTCGGAGATCCTGATCATCTTCGTCCTGGCACTCATCGTGCTGGGTCCGGAGAAGCTCCCCCGTCTCGTGTCCGAAGTGGGCCGCTGGGTCGGTCGCGCGCGCGTCATGGCGCGCCAGTTCCGCGAGCAGCTCGAGGAGGAGGTGCAGCTCGAGGAGGCGCGCAAGGCGCCCCGCCCCGCCCCGCCACCACCACCACCACCACCACCACCACCGGCACCACCGGCCGCCGAAGCGGTGCCGGCATCGCCCGCCACCGTGACCCCGCTGCCCGCCGCCGAGCCGGCGCCGGAGGGACCGCCGAGCTTGGCACACGCTCACGCCGGCGACGCGACCGGCGCCGATCCTGCGGCCGACTACCCGGCAAGCGCTGCGCCGAGCGCCGATGAGCGAGGAACCTGAGAAGCTCGCCGAAGGCAGCCTGATCTCGCATCTGCTCGAGCTGCGGGACCGGCTGCTGCGCGCGCTCGTCGCCGTGGGACTCGCCTTCCTGCCGTGCGCGTACTACTCGAACGACCTGTTCACCTTCCTGTCACAGCCGCTGCTCGCGAAGCTTCCGCAGGGAAGCAATCTCATCGCCACCGGGGTGATGTCACCCTTCACCACGCCCTTCAAGCTGTCGTTCTTCGCCGCGCTGATGCTGGCGATGCCCTACGTCATCTATCAGCTGTGGGCGTTCGTCGCGCCGGGCCTGTACCGCAACGAGCGGCGTTTCGCGGTGCCGCTGCTCATCTCCTCGATCCTGCTCTTCTACGTCGGCATCTGCTTCGCCTATTACTTCGTCTTCCCCGTGATGTTCGAGTTCTTTGCCCGCACCACGCCGAAGGGCGTGGCGATGATGACCGACATCAACAACTACCTCGATTTCGTGCTCACCATGTTCTTCTGCTTCGGCCTCGCCTTCGAGGTGCCGGTTGCCGTGGTGCTGCTGGTGCTGATGGGAATCGTGCCGATCGAGAAACTGAAGCGAAACCGCGGTTACGTACTGATCGGCATTTTCATTCTCGCCGCGCTCCTCACCCCGCCGGACGCCATCTCGCAGTGCTCGCTGGCGATCCCGATGTACCTGCTCTACGAGGGCGGCATCCTCATGGCGCGCGTCATGTCGCGCAAGCGCGGCGCGCAGGCCCCCGCCAAGATCGGCGACGGTTGACGCCGCCCCTGCCTGGCACGCGTCACGTCGCAGCTGCCGACGCGTTGCGTGCCCGCCTGCCGTTGGCTCAGACTCGCGCGAGGGTTGGCTGCGCCCCTGAGGAGCTGAAGGTCCAACAATGAATCAGGTCGCCGCTGCGCCGCTTGCGACCAACACGAGCTCGCGGACGCTCTTCGGTCAGCCACGCGGGCTGGCGACGCTCTTCCTTACCGAGATGTGGGAGCGCTTCACCTATTACGGGATGCGCGGCGTGCTCATCCTCTTCATGGTCGAGGCCGTCTCCCGGGGCGGGCTCGGCCTCGACGACCGCACCGCGAGCGCGGTGTACGGCATGTACATCGGCGGCACGTATCTGTTCGGCCTGCTCGGCGGTTGGATCGCGGACCGCCTGATCGGTGCGCAGCGCGCCGTGGTGAGCGGCGCACTGCTGATCATCGCCGGGAACCTCATGCTGACCCTGCCGAAGGCCGAGCTGTTCTACCTCGGGTTGCTCGTGATCACCATCGGCGTCGGGCTCCTCAAGCCCAACGCGAGCGTCATGGTCGCCGCGCTCTACCCCGAAGGTGGCTCGCGCCGCGACGCCGGGTTCTCGATCTTCTACATGGGGATCAATCTCGG